>CAYWUE010000063.1:0-10878 GCA_964461415.1 uncultured Eubacterium sp. | reverse complement strand
AACCACTTCAATCATTTCATCTTCACGTTTCATAGCTGCCTTGTTTTCTCTAATTCTGTCAAAGATAACGATTGTAGCATTAATTGAGTAACCTACTATTGTAAGTATACATGCAATAAATGTTGTACCAACTGTAACCTTTGAGAATACATAGAAACCTACAACCAAAATAACATCATGTACTAAAGCTAAAACTGCTGCCAAAGCAAAATGGATATTTTTAAATCTTACCCAGATGTATATTAACATGCAGATTGTTGCAAGAACTGTTGCTATTACTGCATCTGTTCTCATTTCTTTACTTACAGTATCAGAAATCTTAGTATTTGTAAAATTCTGTTCATCATCTTCTGCACCATAGTTATTAACAAGTAATTCTTTCATTTCTTCAAATTCATTATCTTTGAAGTTTCTTGTTTTTATAGTAAATAAACCTTTTTTGTTAGTATCCTTCTGTGCCTGAACATCTGTTGAATTTAATATTTTTTCAATTTCAGGTTTTATTTTGTCATTAAACTGGTCCATTGTATAGTCTTCAGCAAACTGAATTTCTGTAGATGTACCACCCTTAAATTCGATGCTGTAGTTAAATGCAGCACCATTCTTAAGAGAATTTGTTGCAAAACCACCAATACTCAATACGATGCAAACCAAAGCGATAATAAAGAACACGCCTCTCTTTTCAACAAACTTAATAGTTTTTCTTGTTTTTTCTTTACCATAGAATTTTGGTTCCTTGAATCCCATATAGTAAAGAAGCCATACGAATCCTCTTGATACAACAAGTGCAGTAAACAACTGAATTAAAATACCAATTCCTAATGTTGTAGCAAATCCCTGAACAGTTCCTGAACCTTTCCAAAGAAGAACTAAAGCTGCAATCAATGTTGTAATATTACCATCGATAATAGCCGAAGCTGCCTTTTTAAAACCAATTCTAATAGCTGTATCTGTCTTTCTTCCTGCTGCAATTTCTTCTCTAATACGCGCATAAATAATAACGTTAGAGTCAACTGCCATACCAATATTAAGAATAATACCTGCAATACCAGGTAATGTAAGTGTTAAATCAAATCCATTTAAAGCAAGTAACATTAATTCAACATATGTTAATAATGCTAATCCTGCTGCTATGCCAGGAATTCTATAAACTATGAGTAAGAATAAAAGAATTATAATAAAACCTATAATACCAGCCTGGATACTCTTACTTAATGCATCACTACCAAGCTGAGCACTCTGTACTTTATGACTGATTTCTTTTAATTCTACCTTTAAAGCACCAATACGGATATTAGATGCCAATTCTTCTGCTTCTTTAAGACTCTGCTGTCCATCAATCTGAGCCTGTCCGCCTGTGATAGCTGTCTGAATTGTTGGAGCACTTAAAATTTCATTATTGTAAATAATATATGACTGCTGTCCAACATATTCTGTTGTCATATTACCAAAAGCTTCTTTACCTGTAGCATCAAATTCAAGAGACACAATATATTCTGTTTTTCCTGTATCTTGATCCTTATTAGCTAATCCTTTAGCACTTGCAACTTCATTACCTGACAACCAAACTTTATAATAACTTTCTCCAACCTGAACATATTCATTGTTATCAAGCTGTTCTTCTGTTGGTGTGTCTGTTGTTGCTGTACAGAAATATAAAGCACCAGGTTTTCCTAATTCTTCAACAACTGCATCTGCATCATATTCACCAGGAATATCAACAGTGATTCTGTTGTCACCTTCTTTATAAGCTGTTGCTTCACTACTAAATGTATGTACTCTGTTTTCAAGTTTTAATCTGGTATCTTCTAAATCTGTAGCTGAAAAGCTCTTAGTTTTGCTTTCATCTACTTCATAACTTACGCTTGTACCACCTTTCAAGTCCAAACCCTGTGTAATATTTTTTGCACTACCTCGGTCGGCTATACCGAACATAACAATGTAGCCTAAAAATAAAACTAATGCAATAGAGACTATAAAATATATAATACTCTTTGTTTTGTTCATTTTTTTCATCTTAAATTAAACCTCTTTCTCGTTATCAGCTAATGCTGCCTTAATCATAATCGAACATTCCACTCTTTTTCTTTCCATTTCACATCCAATTTCGTATGCATCATTGATTGTTCCATGGAAATTATAAGAATTGGCTGCACAACCGCCACTGCAATAAAATCTTGCAAAACAGTTTTTGCATTTTTCTTTTGAGTAAACGTTACAGTTTCCAAACGTCTTTACTAAATCATTTCTGACAATACCTTCATCAACATTTCCCATCAAAAACTCTTCATTTCCAACAAACTGATGACATGGATAAAAATCGCCCCAAGGTGTTACTGCAAGGTATTCTGTACCTGAACCACACCCTGATAATCTTTTGTATACGCAAGGTCCCTGATTTAAATCAATCATAAAGTGGAAGAAATTAAAACCTCTTCCTTCTTTTTCACGTTTAATATATTCCAAAGCCAATTTGTCATATTCTTCCATAATCTTTGGCAAATCTTCTTCTCTTATGGAATATGGATCTTCCTCTGGTCCCACAACCGGTTCAATTGACATCTGCTTAAATCCCAAATCAGCAAAATGTTTAACATCCTCTGAAAAATCAAGATTATCTCTTGTGAATGTACCTCTGACATAATAATTGTTCTGATTTCTGCTATCAGCAAGCTTCTGGAATTTTGGGACTATCAAGTCATAACTTCCTTTTCCTGTTCTAAATGGTCTCATTCTGTCATTTACTTCTTTTCGTCCATCAAGACTCAAAACAACATTTGACATTTCTTTGTTAAGAAATTCCATGATTTCATCATTTAAAAGCACACCATTAGTAGTCAGTGTAAATCTAAACTTCTTATTATTTTCTTCTTCAATGGATCGTCCATACTCTACTAACTGTTTTACAACATCCCAGTTCATCAATGGTTCTCCGCCAAAAAAGTCAACTTCAAGATTTACTCTGCTCCCTGAATTCGCCACAAGGAAATCTAATGCCTTCTTGCCCACTTCAAAGCTCATCATTGCTCTACGTCCATGATACTCTCCTTCTTCAGCAAAACAATACTTGCATGCAAGGTTGCAATCATGAGCTATATGCAAACACAAAGCCTTTACAACTGTCTGTCTTTTTTCTTTAAATTCTTCAATAAAAGGCTGATAAATATCTTGGGTAAACAGTTGTCCATCTTCCTTTAATTGATTTACTTCACAAATGGATTCTTCCACATCTGACTTGTTATATTTGTCAGATAATTCTTCAACTATCTGTGAATGTGTCATATCTTCAAATAATGAAATAACATCATATGTAACATCATCTACAACATGAACTGCTCCGCTTTCAACGTCCATTACGATGTTATATCCATTACTCTTATACTGATGAATCACTGTAATATCCTCCTACTATAACGCAGAAAGTGCGCCATGGGCGCTCTTTCTACATTAACAATTATTAAATTTTTAATTATTTGTTTTCACAAGTCTGGTTACCAACTGTACATGATGTCTTACATGCTGACTGGCATGATGTCTGACATTCACCGCAACCACCTTTTTTCATTGTATCTTTTAAAGTCTTTCCCGTTAAAGTTTTAATATGTTTCATGGTCACCCTCCAAAATAAATATTCTTTTTATGCATAACTAGCACAATCTTACAATATTATACCACAACGTCGTATAATTTCAATTATTTTTTACAGAATCATTTAAGCGAATCATTTAAGCATTTAATCACTAAAATTCAATTTCTAATCCATCATATGAAACTATAAAACCTTCTTCTTGCGCACTAGGTAACATCTCCTCATGCAATGGTGTTCCATTATGCGAAAAATGATTAACTACACATATTGTATTTTTTGTCATATTGCCATTTTTTGTAAGAACATCTCTCATCTTTATATCTCCGACTAAATTCAAATGTCCATACGTTCCATAATTCTCGTTTTGAATCAAACCTCCGCAGCAGTCAAAACTTATAAAATCTAATTTTACTCCTGTTTTTTTCAAATATTCTATCGTCTCGTCGACAAAAAATCCGGTATCATGCGCATACAACATATGCTTATTATCTTTTTCAATAAGATAAATAACCGGTGTTGATTCTGCATCGTGATTTGCTTTAAGTGCTGTAATTTTATATCCTTCCACTTCAAAAGATTCAAAAAGCTTTATCAATTTAGGAATAACCCTGTTTGTATTCTCCAAATTATGCTTATCAGTCATCTCTTTTATTGCATCATAACCACTTTTTGCCGTATACATAGTTAACGGTTCCACTTTGTCAAAATATGCAATATTCTCACTTCTACACCAAAGCTCAGCCGGATACAGATGGTCCGAATGATTATGAGTAATAATACATGTTTTAATTTTTGATAACTCTATTCCATGAACAATGGAATGAAAGTATGTATCTGCCGGAAAATCTATCAATAATTTATCGTCAATCAAAGCCTGACTTCTTGTTCTTATATTCTTGCCACCTGCTGCTCTACTTTTTTTGCACACTTCACAATCACAAAAAACTCCCGGAATTGCCTCTGCTGCAGCAGTTCCTAAATATTTAATCTTCATATTAACCTCCATTCAGCTCTTTGTTCAGACAAAAATAGTAATAAAAAATCTATTTTTACACCAACTTCAATTCTACCGTCATCTGTAGCAACAAAAATAGTAATAATTTTTTCAAACTATTCTCCGTACATTTTTATATTATTTTTCATTATAATACATCATCTGTTCATTAATTTCTATAAGAAATTATTTTTCTTTAAAAATATTCTTTTGTGCCATCTAAATATTCATTTTTTCTATGTTCACAAATTTCTGTTTCATTCACAATTCTCTTTTTTCTTTTTTAGACATTTCACATTTATATTTTTAATTTTTGGTATTTCACATTCACATTTATAATTTTTAGCTATTTCACAATCACAATCTTTTTTTCTTTTTCGGTACTATAATTTATAAGAACAATCATATAAATATAAAAAACATTATGTTTTAAATAGTGAGATTAGAGAAAGGCTCGCACAATGTTATATGTGCATTAAATATTGAGATGAAAAAAATTTCTATTTTGTTATTAAAGGATTTATTCGTACAAATTGTTATTAGTTTTATATTAATCATAATCTTTGCTTTTATAGCATTTAAACTTAATTTGAGCAATGAATTTATCAACAATCTAATATTAATAATTTATGGTATATCTTCATTTATTGGTGGCGCAATTCTAGGAAAAAATTCAGATAAAAGAAAATTCCTATGGGGACTTACTGCAGGCATAATATACTTTCTATTTATACTTATGATTTCTTTTATTTCAACAGGCAATATATTTGACAAAAATATCTACGTGCTTACTAAAGCTTTCGTATCTGCTATCTGTGGAATGTTAGGTGGCATGATTATAAAATAAGATTTTTCAAAGTTTCCAACATCCCTCAAACTTTGTCCTTATAATCTTGACTTTAATATTATGATTTTGTACAATTAATCAAATAGGCAACGCCTAAAATTTTATTAATCGAAAAGGAGATTTATATGGGACCCAGTGACATAGCATTGCTATGTGTATTATTAGTTTTACTTTTATGTTCGGCATTTTTTTCATCTGCTGAAACAGCTCTTACAACTTTTAATAAGATTAAACTTAGAAATCTTGTTGATGAAGGAAATAAAAAAGCTATTATATTAGACAAAATACTAAGTAATTCCAGGAAAATGCTTAGTACGATACTTATTGGAAACAACATTGTAAACATTGCTGCTTCTTCTATTGCAACAATTTTTACCCAGAACATTTTAAATGATATGTTCATAAGTCTAGGCGTTGGTATAATTACATTCCTTATAATAATTTTTGGCGAAATCGTTCCAAAAACTATTGCCTCAATGCATGCTGAAGCTATTGCGTTAAAATATGCTAAAGCAATAAACGCATTAATGTTCCTACTCACGCCGGTTATTTTCATTTTAAATATGTTCTCAAACATAATTTTGAAGCTTTTTAGAGTAAAAGTAAACTTAAACTCAAAATCAATAACTGAAGATGAATTAAGAACTATTGTTGGAGTCAGTCAGGAAGAAGGAATTATCGAAAATGAAGAATTTGATATGATTAACAACGTATTTGATTTTGGTGATACTTGTGCTAAAGATATTATGATTCCAAAAGTCGATATAACAATGATTCCTATTGACACTACTTACGAAGAACTTTTGTCTGTTATAAAAGCCGACAAATATACACGTATCCCTGTTTATAAGGAAGATACAGATAACATCGTTGGCATTATTAACATAAAAGATATATTAATAAATCAGGTTGATGCCACTAATTTTAACATCAATGATTTGATGCGTGAGCCACATTATACTCACGAAAAAGAGGAACTTAATGACCTTCTCATCGAAATGAGAAATACTGAACCAGGAATGTGTATTGTACTTGATGAATACGGTCAGGCTGAGGGACTTATCACTTTAGAAGATATAGTTGAAGAAATTATCGGAGATATCCATGACGAATATGACCAGGCCGAAGAATTAACAGTCAGACAGATTGGAGAAAATGAATATATTGTTGAAGGTTCAATTAACCTGGACGATTTTAATGATGAATTGGATACAAATATTGATTCCGAAGATTATGAATCATTGGGCGGACTTATAATCGAGCATTTAGACAGACTCCCTAATAAAGGTGACAGTGTAAAAATAGACAACTGCAAACTTACAGTTATAAAAATGGATGATAAGCGTATCGACTTAGTTAAAGTTCAAATTGATACACCAGAAGATACAGAGTCGTCAGATAATTCTAATATCGAAAAATAATATTACGAATTGTTTTAGTTTGATTTTAACAAATTTCATAAACAAAATATGATTTATACAACAAAAGGAATCTCAAAAGAGATTCCTTTTCTTATTATTTTGTCGTGTTTTGACAGATTTTAAGTGTATCTTCCTAGCGTAATTTTTCCCATAATTTACCTTGCTTTTCTTCACAATATTGGCAGCTATATGTACCATTTTCTTCGTCAGTAAGAACGAATATGTGTTTTAATTCCTGCTCAATAGATGTGATGCATCTAGGGTTTTTACAATGAAGTACGTTAACAATCTTCTTTGGAAGTTTTAATTCTCTTTTTTCAACCAAAACTCCATCTTCTATAATATCCACTGTTATGTTATGATCAATAAATCCCAGAACATCAAAATCCACAATATCCAAAGGTCCTTCAACCTTTATTATGTCTTTTCTTCCCATCTTATTACTTCTCGCATTTTTGATAATAGCTACCTGACAATCTAACTTGTCCAAATTTAAATAATGATATACAGCCATTGAGCGTCCTGCCTGAATGTGATCAAGCACAAAACCATTATAGATTTCATCGACATTTATCATACTTCCACCTCCAAAAGCTTTAGAATTAACGCCATTCTTACATAAACTCCATATTGAACTTGCTTAAAATAAACAGCTCTTGGGTCATTATCAACCTCAACCGATATTTCATTAACTCTAGGCAATGGATGTAATACCAACATATCATCTTTTGCCATATTCATTTTGTTCATATCTAAAATAAAGCTATCTTTAAGTCTGATATAATCTTCTTCATTGAAAAAGCGCTCTCTTTGCACTCTTGTCATATATAAAATATCAAGTTCTTCAATAGCATTTTCTAACTTTGTCACCTCTACATATTCTGCTCCTGCACTCTTAATTCTTTCTAATATGTATTCAGGAACTTTTAATTCATCTGGTGAAATAAGTATAAATTTAACATTTTCATATCTTAACAAAGCATTAATAAGTGAATGTACAGTTCTTCCGAATTTCAAATCTCCACACAAACCGATTGTAATATTGTCAAGTCTGCCTTTGAGTGATTTTATGGTTAGTAAATCTGTCAATGTCTGCGTAGGATGCTGGTGTCCTCCGTCTCCTGCATTTATAACAGGTATCGATGAATTATTTGCTGCAACTAATGCTGCACCTTCTTTTGGGTGACGCATAGCACATATATCTGCATAACAGGATATAATTCTTATAGTATCCGCAACACTTTCACCTTTAGAAGCTGAGCTTGATGATGCTTCAGAAAATCCTAAAACCTGTCCTCCTAAGTTAATCATCGCCGCCTCAAAGCTAAGTCGTGTTCTTGTACTTGGTTCATAAAATAAAGTTGCAATTTTTTTGCCCTTGCAGGCTTCCTGATACTTTGCAGGATTTTTTTCTATATCTCTTGCTGTTTCTAACAAATCATCAAGTTCTTCTACAGAAAAATCCAGCGGACTAATCAAATGTCTCATTTCATCCTCCAATTTGCTTATGTGATTATATTTTATTTTTGCTAATAAGAATGATACATTATTGCGATAAATAATTCAATAAAAATATTAACTTTTTATCTCTAATGTATTACAGTCTAGCTCAAACCAAAATTCCACACCGTCGTCATAATTATTCACACCATAATTTTTACCATGGCGCTCCATAATTGCCTTTACAATCGAAAGTCCTATTCCATTGCCACCATATGCTCTAGTCCTTGCTTTGTCCACCTTATAAAACTTAACCCAAATATTTTCAAGCTCGTTGTCCGGTATTCTTTTTCCCGAATTAAATACTGACACTCTTGCGCTGTTGCCATTTTGAACAATTTTTAGATGAACAATTTTATTATCGTCCACATGATTTAGTGCATTGCTTAAATAATTAGTAATTACTTCTTCAATTTGAAATTCATCAGCCCATACATACACCGGCATATTTTGTTCAAACTGTATATTAACATTTTTTTCATCAGCTTTGATTTTCATAGAATTAATAACTCCCACAATTACAGAAGTCAAATCAAATCTTTCCATGTTAAGCATACCATTGCCAAACTCTAACTGATTCAATGCCAAAAGATTTTTCACCATTTTATTCATCTTATTTGCTTCATCTACAATAACATCACAATAATACTGCATATCTTCAGGATTCTCGCTGATGCCTTCCTGCAATCCTTCAGCATATCCTTGAATAAGAGCTATCGGCGTTTTTAATTCATGAGATACGTTAGATATAAACTCCTTTCGCATTTCATCCACTTCTTCTTTTCTCGCAATATCCTTGTGAAGTTCAATATTAGCTGCCTTTAGTTCAGTAATGGTATTTTCAAGTTTTTCAGACATTTCATTCATACTCTCACCAAGTATGCCTATTTCGTCATTTCTTACACCTTCATATTTTACATTAAAATCGAGTTCTGACATTCTCTTTGAAATATCTGATAGCTGTAATAATGGTATTGTATATCTTCTAGTCATTCCAACAATAGCTATCGTTGTAATTATAATTAATGCTATGCCAAGTCCTAAATAAAACTTGTTAGCAATAGCTATACTTTCTCTAAAACTTTCCACAGACATACGAATAACAACATAATTGCCTGACGCAACACCACCTGATAATTCATAATATTGTTTCGTTGAAGCTCTGTCTACAGTAGACTGGATTGTATAATTATCATTTTTTTCAATTAATCTTGGTGTTTCTTTTTGATTAGTGTCACTGCCAAAAATCATATCACGCCATCTATCTGCTAACATCTTTCCTGCACCATAATCATATATGGTATCACCTGCGCTATCAACAACTATCATTGTAGCTCCCAATTTTTCACATATATCATTAAGTGCTGATACATTCGCACTTTCTTCAATATAAGCATCATTCACTGAGATATCTGCAATTCTGCTGTAGACCTTTTTTATTGAATCTTGTTTAGTTTTTGTGTAATATCTGCTCAGAAAAAAGCTACTAAAAACGCCTGCTGTCATAAGAGATAAAACCATTATTGCAACAATAATTATTGTCATTTTATAGCCAATTGTATATTTCACCTTATCAAAATCATTTTTTTGGATATTTATTTTTTCTTTTAAACTTCCATAATAGGGTTTTGCTTTTTCCTTAAAATCATTAATGCAACTCATTAGTTTACCTCAAACTTATATCCCATTCCCCAGATTGTCATTATGTATTTTCCACAATCTCCAAGTTTACTTCTCAATTTTTTTACATGAGTATCAATTGTCCTTGCATCTCCAAAATAATCATAATTCCAAACATTATTTAAAATATTTTCTCTTGATAAAGCTATCCCCTTATTCTGAACAAAATATGATAGCAATTCAAATTCTTTAAAACTAAGTTCTATCGTCTCGCCTTTAACCGTCACAATATGTGCTGCCTTATTTATTTCAATATCACCGGCCTGCTCTATCTGATCCTGACCTATATTATTGGTTCGTCTAAGAATCGCATCTACTCTTGCAACAAGAATTCGCGGACTAAAAGGCTTTGAAATATATTCATCTACACCAAGTTCAAACCCTAATAATTCATCACTTTCCTCGCCCTTTGCCGTAACCATAATAATTGGAACCTTTGAAATCTTTCTAATTTCTCTGCAGACTTCCCAACCATCCATCTTTGGCATCATAACGTCAAGAATTATTAAATCAATATTATTGCTTTCCACAAAAATATCTATAGCCTCTTCGCCATCAGCCGCCTCGACAACATCATACTGTTTTCTCATAAGAAAATCTTTTATCAATTTTCTCATTCTTTCTTCATCATCTACAACTAAAATCTTTAATTGATTCATTATCATTCACCATCCTTTTTTTCATACTATCATTAAACACCTAATATGTGTCTAATCAGTGAATAACTAAAATTATTCAACAATAATATAACTAACTAAAACTAGAACTACTAAATATTTCTTTTATAGCAATCATGCTCTGATTAGTTACTATTTTCTTTCAACTCTAATGATACATTGTAATAATC
>CAYWUE010000062.1:6863-10966 GCA_964461415.1 uncultured Eubacterium sp. | reverse complement strand
GTTAAGTGCAACACCATTACCGATAATACATGTTGTATGCTGATAAAATACACCTGATGGAAGTAAATGTAATGCGAATTTGCCATACTCATTAATAATCGTGTGACCTGCATTGCTTCCTCCCTGAAATCTTACGATAATGTCGGACTTTTCACCAAGCATATCTGTAATTTTTCCTTTTCCTTCATCGCCCCAGTTAGCTCCAACAATTGCTCTAACCATTTGGTTTCCTCCTAAAAATCACTTATAATTATTTTTAAAATCACTATGCCATTACTCTAAACTCAAAAACACAGCGAACCATTCTTCATTATACTATCTAATATAGAAAAATGCTAGTGCTTTTAATTTTAATTTTTGATCCCAACATTTTAATTTTAATTTTTGTTCCTCTTCGATTAAGCATATTTTAATTTGTTTGAAAATTTTCAAACTGACTATTATATAATGACTTATAAAAACCGTCTTGTGCCATCAATTCCTCATGATTTCCACTTTCTATCACATCTCCATCCTTCATAACAAGAATTAAATCTGAATTCTTAATTGTTGAAAGTCTATGCGCTATAACAAAACTTGTTCTTCCCTTAGTTAATTCATCCATTGCTTTTTGAATAATCAGCTCTGTTCTAGTATCAACTGAGGACGTCGCTTCGTCTAAAATTAACATTGGTGCATCCTGCAACATAGCACGGGCAATGGTAAGAAGCTGTTTTTGTCCGGCTGAAATTGTTGTATTTTCTGATAGAACTGTGTCAAGTCCATGTGGAAGCGAGTTTATAAATTTATCAATACCACATATCTTAGCAACACGCATTATATCTTCATCTGAAATTTCCTTAAGATTATAGGCCAGATTTTCGCGAACTGTACCTTCAAAAAGCCACGTGTCCTGCAATACCATCCCGAACATATTGTGTACATCCTCACGTCGAATGTCATGTATAGTTTTTCCATCTACAATTATACTGCCCTTGTTAATTTCAAAAAATCGCATTAGTAAATTAACCATTGTTGTTTTTCCAGCACCTGTAGGGCCTACAATAGCTACTTTTTGTCCGGGTTGAACCTTTGCTGAAAAATCCTTTATAATTATTTTTTCCGGATTTTCAGGATAAGCAAAACTTACCTTTTTAAACTCCACAGCTCCGATAGTATCCTCTACACAATGTCTGCTCTTATTACTTTCGTCCTCAAGCTCCTCTGCTTCCATAAAATCAAAAATACGATTTGCTCCTGCCATTGCTGTCTGTAAGTTAGTCATTCCTTGCGCAATCTGTGTCAAGGGTGATGTAAACAATCTTACATAAAGAATAAATGAAATTATCACACCAAATTTAATAGTTCCATTTATTGCCAAAGCTGCACCAACAACACAAACAGCTACATAGGCCAAATTTCCAATTACATTCATCAATGGTTGCATCATTCCTGATAAAAACTGAGATTTCCAGTTAGCATCATAAACTTTTTTATTTAATCTACCAAAACATGATAATACTTCTTTCTCCGCACGTGAAATACGCACAACATCATGGCCTGAATACATTTCTTCAATATAACCATTTAATTCTCCAAGAGATATCTGTCTTGCTGTAAAATATTTCTGCGAATGTTTCATAATGAATACAATTAATACCATACCAACAACTGTAATCAAAACAGAAGTTATAGCAAGATGCCACTCTGTTATAAACATCATAATCAAGCATCCTACAAACTGAGTTGCTGCACTTATAATAGTAGGTAAACTATTTGTCATTCCCTGCTGCAGTGTTGACACATCATTTGTTATACGACTTAGAATGTCTCCTGTTGATGTCTCTCCAAACTGTTTTTGTGGTACTTTGTTAATCTTAGCTGACAAATCATGACGCATTCTTTTTGATGCCTTTAATGTAACAGTTGCCATAATATAATGCTGTACAAAACTTGCCAAAGCACCTGTTAAATAAAGACAAATTAATAATATTCCAATCTTAGCAATCGACTTCATGTCTATTCCAATGGCAATTCCATCTGTTATAATATTTGTAATTTCACCTATTTTATCAGGTGCGACTATTGTCATAATTGCTGATATTGCAGCAAGAACAAGGGCAACTATTACAAGTGGAAAATTTCCCATATAATCAAATATTTTAGATAATGTCTTTTTCATAATACGCCTCCTATTCTAATTCTTCCGCACTAAGCTGAGACTTAGCAATCTCACGATACACAGCACAATTTGTCATAAGTTCTGCGTGCGTTCCTATTCCAACTGCTTCACCACGCTCAAGAACGATGATTTGATCTGCCTCTTTAATTGTACTTATTCTCTGTGCTACAATTACTTTTGTCGTATTTTTAAAATGTTTTCTAAGTCCCTGACGTAGCAATGCATCAGTTTTATAATCTAGAGCCGAAAATGAATCATCAAAAATTAATATTTCTGGTTTTCTAGCTAACGCTCGTGCTATGGATAATCTTTGTTTCTGGCCACCAGAGACGTTTTTACCTAATTGTATTATCTTATGTTCTTTGCCTTCTTTCATTTTATTGACAAATTCATCTGACTGTGAAATATCAAGCGCCATATCCACTGTTTTCTCATTAAATCCATTTTTTGCCTGTCCAAAAGTAATATTTTCTCTAATAGTTCCGGCAAACAAAATTGCTTTTTGCGTGATATATCCTAATTTGTTATACAGTCCCTCAAAGGAATAATCCTTAATATTCATGCCATCAATTAATACTTCACCTTTAGTAGCATCATAAAATCTGGCCATTAAAGATACCAGGGTTGTTTTTCCACAGCCCGTAGCACCAATAATCGCAAAGGTCTGCCCTTGCTCCACACGAAATGAAATATTACTTAATGCTTCATCTCCTGCTTCAGGATATGAAAAAGATACATCTTTAAATTCTATAGTGCCAGCTTCCTTTCCGGAAACAATTTTTCCTTCATTTATTGTTGCTTTCATGTTAAGAACTTCATTTATACGTTCTGCAGAAACCTGCGCGGCAGGCAACAGCATAAACACAATAATCAACATCATAAAAGACATCACAACATAAGTTGCATAGGTGCTAAATACAACAACATCGCTAAACAGACTTATTCTTCCAGCAACATCAGAAATAGCAATATTATTTATCAGTGCTGCACCAACCCAATAAATTGCCAACGACAATCCGTTCATACATGTACTCATAACCGGCATCATGAGAGAAAATAAACGCTGATTTTTTAATTGAGTATTCATCATCTCATCATTAGGAACATCAAATTTTTCAATCTGATATTCTTCAGCATTAAATGCGTGAACCACATTTATACCTGTAAGATTTTCTCTTGCTATTCTGTTCTGAATATCAGTTAGTTTTTGCACCTTACGGAAGCGTGGAATACATACTCCCATAACCGAAAGAACAGTGACGCATATAATAACCACAGCAGATGCTGTAACAGCAGACAATTCCCAACTTTTACCAAGAATTTTTATAATCGCCCACACTGCCATAATTGGAGCTTTTACCAACGACTGCAATCCCATAGATACAATCATCTGTAACTGTGTAATATCGTTTGTAGTACGTGTAATCAGACTTGGTATAGAAAACTTTCCGGTTTCTGCCTTATCTAATGTCATAATGTGTGTAAATAATTTGTCTCTAACTGTAAAGCTATATCCCGAAGCTATTTTAGATGTTAAGAATCCACAAGCAATAGTAAGAATTGCACTGGCAAGAGTGCAGCCTAACATTTTGCTTCCTATCGAAAGAATATCTGCCATTTTGCTTCCTTCTGTATTGATAAGTAATGTCAGTTCACTCATATAATCCGGCATAGTCAATTCAAAATATACCTGACCAACGATAAGCACAACTGCAAGAAGAACCATAAATCGTTCTCTTTTTTGCATATTTTTAAGTAATTTTATCATTATGATTTTCCTCCTACTTTTTTTCGAAAATGAAGTTTGAAATCCTTTATTGGCAATTTACAAACTGTTCGATATTATACATTTCAAAAATGAAGGATATCTAAAGTGTGAATAAATAAAATGTTAAAAGTCTGTAAATTCTGTAAAGTAAACTTATCAACTCTCTATAGACGA
>CAYWUE010000062.1:0-6763 GCA_964461415.1 uncultured Eubacterium sp. | reverse complement strand
CAAAGATAATAATTCTTAGATTAACTTTAAAATCACAAATTTATCTCATTAACTCCGAATTGTAGTCTATGCTCCTTACCACCTATCTCAACTACACCTGATATTTGTGGTGGAATTATAACACAATATTTATCTTTATTCCACTTAATTTCAATCCTTCCATGTACCGTCAGATACCATGCCTCAAAATTGTCAACATCTTTTGGAAAATAAGGTTTTAATTCTATTCTTTCAAATCCTACACTTCCTAAATCCATTCTAAAACCAGAAAGTGATTCATTAATAAATCCGTCTACCGTTGTAAACATATGATGGTCTAATGATGAATGTCCAATCCAGTTTTCACCAATAGTTCCATGACATTTTTTCATTAAATAAATCCAACCCGGATATTCTTCATTACAAATCATATCCCATGCCAAATCAAAGTATCCATACTCTCGAAGCACAATCGGAACCATAAACGCCCCAAAAATACCTGCTTCAATATGATTTCCGGCATTTCTCACTAATATAGCAAGCTTGTCTGCCATATCCTGTTTTTCATCTGTCAAATCAAGATATACAGACAATGCACAATACGTCTGACTTAATTCTTCCTGATTAGAAAATTCCTTAATATATGCTTCTCTGATTTCTTTTGAACGCCTTGCAGCATATTCCTTATTATCAACTTCACCCAAAATTTCAGACATTTTCTCATATAAATCAAACAAATGTTTTGCATATCCTGTAATCACAGCTTTGTCACTGCATACTGCCACCTTATCAGGTGCACACCAATCTCCTAATCCATTTTTAAAAATATTATTATCAGATTGTGTTTCTAGGAATGCCATATACTTCTTTATTGCCGGATAATATCTTTCAATGACAGATACATCACCTGTATAATTGTATATGTTCCAAGGCAGTATCAAAAGTGCTGCATCCCAGGTTGAACCGCTTCCCCAGCCATATCCCCATATAGAAGTTGGTGCAATACACGGAATAGCTCCATTTGGTCGCTGGCAATCTACTATGTCATCCAACCATTTCATATAGGCTTCCTTCATATCAAAATTATAAAGTGACTGAAATGAAGACAGCATACCATCTGCTGTCCATCCATTTTTTTCCCTATGAGGACAATCCATCGGAATATGTATATAATTAGTTAACAACGATCTCAGGCATGCTTGGTGTAACTGGTTTATCACTTCATTGCTACATTTATAATCACCTGCTCTTTGAAGATCTGTGTGCATATCTCTGGCCGTTACGGAAATAACCTTTGTAGTTTTTGGATGATAAACTCTCACATATCTAAAACCATGAAAGGCGAACTCACCATGCCATGTTTCCACGCCGTCACCACTTAAAATATATTCATCTCTGGCAAAACGCTTGTTTGAAACAAACATTGCAACATTTTCCCTGTCTAATGTGCCGTCATCTCTGATTCTCTCACTATATTCCATTACAAATTCATCACCACATTCTCCCTGTAACTTTACCTCAATATTTCCGGTGATACTTTGTCCAAAATCATATAGATATGGATATATTTCATTGCCTTCGTATATTCCATGTAGTTTAACAGGTGGTATTTTCTGTGGTTCTAAAATCCCTCCTGGACCGTGTGCAATGTGAACCTGATGAAAATTTTCTATTTTTTTAAATGTATAATAACTTTCACCGCCTCTATGGGAATTGTACACTGTCTTGCCTTCCGTAGTTTCCCATGAGCTATCCGATACTAAAAAACATCGATTATCAATGTTAAGCTGACAAATCATCTGTGGTTTTGCTCTCCATGTGGCATGACCAAAATCCCACCCATCATTTTCCTGCTGATTATACCATCCATTACCACAAACAACCTGAATAATATTTTTACCTATTTTTAGATGCTTAGTCACATCATATGTCTGGTACAAAACGCGCTTATCATATGCCGTAAATGGAGGTGTCAAAAGTTCATCTGACACTCTTTCCCCATTAATTTCTAAAATATAAAAACCTACGCCACATATTGAAATGATGGCGTTCTTATATTCTTCTAATACAAATTCTTTTTTGAAAACGGGTGTAATTGCATCAGGACACACATGATTTTCAATCCATTTTGCTTTTTCAAACATATAAAAACCTCACTTTCTGCTGTTGAACAGTTTAATATATTTTCATCTTTAAATAATCACTTACAATTTAACTTTCAATTCATATTTTCCGTATTTCCATAAAATATTGCAGCATGATATTTTTATATCAAAACCTACAGTTTAACTTCCTGCATTGTGTCTCCAACTCTAACCAGCAATTCCTCTGGCAATTCTCCGTTAATCACATCACGAAGTTCATCTAATTCCACTTCAAATTCAAAGTTGCAATTCTCCTGCCGCTTCAATTCAACCTTATTAAATCTAAGCATTTCCCACATTCTATGCCTAAAGCTGCCACCACGCTTATGTACATAGAGAATAATTGTCTCCTTACCGTCAAAATCTCCTGCGTTTGACACATTGCCCTTAACGACTAATTTATTATCTGCTATAACAACATCCACATTGGAATACTTAAAATAAGTATAAGATAATCCATATCCAAAAGAATATTTATTTTCACTAAACTCTATGTCACGATAATTTCTATATGGGACATAAGAATTGTAGCAAGCCGGTATACATCCTGCATTTTTTGGAATGGATACAGGCATACGTCCTGATGGATTAACATTTCCTGCCAGAATATCGGCTACAGCGCGGCCCCCTTCCTGACCCGGATACCAGCAAATAAGCGATGCATCTGACTTATCAATTAAATCTGAAATTGCATAAGCTCGTCCAACCACAAACAAGGACACTACAGGCTTTCCAATTTTCTTTACTGCATCTAAAAGTTTTTCCTGACCTTTCGTAAGAGAAATCTGTGACAAATCTCCGCCTTCTCCACAGTCAATATAGGATTCAGATGCAACTAAAGCTCCGTTGGCTAAAAATTCAACATTTGAATGACGAACACTGCTGCCGCCCATACAAAGCACAACAACATCACAATTTTCTACTGCTTCTAAGCACTTCTCATCATAATTATCATCAGTAAAAGTCCAGCCTTTTTCATAAACTGCATTAGGGAAAACCTCATCTATAGCATCCTTAATAGACGCTCCCTCTCCTTCCTTACGGTCAGAAGTATAATCCCCTAACAGATAATAAATATTAGCTGCATTTTCACCTAATACACAAATCTTAGTATCATTTTTCAAAGGTAACAAATTATTATCATTTTTCACCAAAGTAATAGCTTCAGCAGCCATATCATAAGCCAATTTTTCACCCTTTGTATTAGGAATAAACTCTTTCATATTTTCTAGTTTTCCATAAGGATTTTCAAAAAGTCCCATTTCCATCTTCTTAGTAATGACTCTTTCGCAGGCTCTGTCGATATATTCCTGTAATTTTTCATCATTCTTTGCTGTTTCAAGCAAAGTGCTAAAACAACTACCATCCATCAAGCTCACGTCAATTCCAGCTTCTAATGCTTTTATAGCAGCTTTTTCATTGCTAATTTCCACCTGCATAGCCGTAGAATAAATACCATTACCATCTGATAAAATAATACCTTCGTAACCTAATTTACCTCTAAGCACATCTGTAAGATAATGTTTTGAAAAATGAATAGGCTCTCCGTTCATAGTATTGTAAGCTACCATAATAACATCGCATCCTGCATCTACAGCTGCCTTAGCCGGTGGTAATAAAATTTCACGAATTTCTCTTTCAGAAGTTGTAATAGGATGAGCATTTCCACCGCCTATTGCATCGCCTGCACCAAAGAAATGCTTAGCACAAATCATGGTTCCTGCTTTCTTCATATTTTCTACTGCTTCTTTTATAAAACATGATGCAAGATACGGATCTTCACCCAAACATTCCTCACTTCTTCCCCAACGTGGGTCCCTTGCTAAGTCAATTAATGTAACTAGCGCAATATGATTTCCACTAGCCTTAATTTCCTCGCCAATTCTTTTCATCATTTTTCCGTAAAGTTTAGGATTAAAAGATGCTGCTGAGCACAAACCTACTGGATACATAACACTGCCTAAAGACTGCATTCCATGAGCCGCCTCAATATCAATAAAAACAGGAATTTCATGTTCTGAATTTTTCATAACATAATCCTGAAATGCCTTTACAACCTCGGCTCTCTCCTCAATCTCAATACCTGCACCATACCCCTTTTTAGTCCATGGGTCACCACGAAACAGTGCGCTGATTACACCTACACCTGTAGACTTAACTACATCTTCTAATTCTTTTGTAAATTCAATCCTTCCGTCCACTTTTTCATAAGCATGAAATCCACAAACCTGATGGGTAATCTGTCCAATTTTTTCCTCCAAAGTTAACTTACTACATAATTTTTTTGCTTCTGCTGAATAATTCATAAAAATCTCCTTTTAGCCGTCTTTGGCTGGCTGTACAAATAGTAATAAAAATTTATTTTCAATCTAACTTTCCTTTTCGTTTAAAATATCACTGTAATTATTATAAATCTGTCTATTTTCTTGATTCTTGTTCATAATCAGAAATTATATTTTTTATTTTACAAGTCCTACCAATTCATTAATATCAGAAACACTATGTCTTCTCATATAATCCTCAATACCTTCCACTACTTCAATGGTTGTATTTGGATTATTAAAGTTGGCAGTTCCCACCGATACTGCTGTAGCGCCTGCTAAAATAAATTCCATAGCATCCTTGGCATTTGCAATTCCACCCATTCCAATAATCGGAACATTAACTGCATTAGCCACCTGATATACCATGCGCACTGCTACCGGCTTAATGGCTGGACCGGAAAGCCCTCCTGTTTTGTTTGCAAGCACAAATCTCTGTCTTTCTACATCAATCTGCATACCTGTCAATGTATTAATAAGTGACAACGCATCTGCTCCACCGGCCTCTGCAGCTTTTGCCATCTCTGTAATATCTGTTACATTAGGGCTTAGTTTCATAATTACAGGCTGTTTTGCCACCTTTTTAACTTCCTTGGTTATAGCTTCTACCGCCTTAGGCTCCTGCCCAAAAGCAATACCTCCATGCTTTACGTTAGGACATGAAATATTGATTTCCAACATATCCACATTTTCATGACCTAATTTTTCCACTACATCTATATAATCTTCTGTAGTTCTTCCACATACATTAACAATTATATTCGTGTTATATTTTTGTAAATATGGTATATCTCTTTCTGCAAACAAATCATATCCCGGATTCTGAAGTCCTACTGCATTAAGCATACCACCGTAAGTTTCTGCTATACGTGGTGTAGGATTGCCTTCCCATGGCACATTGGCAACACCTTTAGTTACCACTGCTCCTAATCTGTTAAGGTTTACGAACTCACCGTATTCTGCACCTGAACCAAATGTTCCTGAGGCAACCATAACCGGATTTTTAAATTCTACTCCCGCAATATTTACTTTTGTGTTTATGCTCATTACAGTTCTACCTCCTCTGCCAAGAATACCGGACCATCCTTACAAATTCGCTTGTTGTTTACATTTGTGTGATGGTCTTTTTCTTTAGACTTACATACACATGCCAAACATGCTCCGATTCCACATGCCATTCTTTCTTCCAATGAAATCTGACATTCTATGCCATTTTCCATAGCATATTCCTTAATTGCTTTTAACATTGGTATTGGTCCACAAGCATAAATCACATCCCCTGTTACTGCCTGTTCCTTAATAGCATCTATTACAGTTCCTTTAGTTCCTGTACTGCCATCCTCTGTCGCTATGTAAAGTGCACCTCTATCTTCTAATTCCTTTGTAAGGAAAAGTTCACCTCTATATCCTGCTACAATCTGAACTTCTGCCTTGTCTTTTAATTCTTCTGCTAGCTGTACCATTGGTGGTATTCCAATTCCTCCACCAATGAGTATCGCTTTCTTGCCTTCTCTTTGCATAAAGCCATTCCCTAATGGTCCAATAAGTTCTATACTGTCACCTGCTTTGTATGCTGACATTTCTGTTGTTCCGCCACCTACCAC
Organism: uncultured Eubacterium sp.; assembly: GCA_964461415.1. Lineage (GTDB taxonomy): Bacteria > Bacillota > Clostridia > Lachnospirales > Lachnospiraceae > Eubacterium_G. Next base: position 715 of record CAYWUE010000062.1, on the reverse strand, counting down.
TCTATATACCAGTCTAAGGCTTCCTTCTCCTTTATTAACCTGACAGATACTTATCGGTCTTGGAAGTAATTTCGTCTTATCCTTGCAATATACAGAAACAAACTGACCTGCAACCGCTGTAGCAGCCGCCTTAGTTTTTATCCACATATTATATACGCCTGTGCCAATACACTCCTGACTGACAACAGTAGCAATCTCTTTTTCTCTCATAATTTCCTCCTATTTATCTTGTATATCCTTTTATTATATAGCAAATATTTGTTTACTTTTACCCCGATTGTTTTATTGTCCTATGATTATCTCCTAATTGTCTTTGAATATCGCATTGTATGATGCTTCTGATATAACATTCATCAATATCTTTTCGTTAATGAAATGTTCAGGCATAACAAATTCATAGGCTGACATATCACAAATTATTGAATCAGTTAATACTGCTTTTACATTTTTTTTAGCTTTGAATAAATCAGAATCGTTATGTGCAAGTGAATATTTAAAATAATAATTTGAAACATATCTATCACAAAGTTCGATCGATTCTGTAATTATATCATATATTTCATTTTCAGTTTTTAAATCGTGATTTTTTGCATACAAAGCCTCTACGTATTTTATCACAGATTTTTCAAAAACACCATCCGTGTCATGCATTGAATTATATGGCTGAAGTGAAAAGTTTATTTCCACTTTGAAAGGGGCGAAGTAGATTTTAGTC
>CAYWUE010000061.1:0-11230 GCA_964461415.1 uncultured Eubacterium sp. | reverse complement strand
ATTGCTACTAACATGGCAGGTCGTGGTACTGATATTAAGTTAGATGATGATGCTAAGGCAGCAGGTGGTTTAAAGATTATTGGTACAGAAAGACATGAATCAAGACGTATTGACAATCAGTTGAGAGGTCGTTCTGGTCGTCAGGGTGATGTGGGTGAATCAAAATTCTATATTTCATTAGAAGATGATATTATGAGATTATTTGCATCAGAAAAGCTTATGGCAATTTTTAATGCCTTAGGTGTACCGGAAAATGAAGAAATTCATCATAAGTCACTGACAAAGACTATAGAAAGAGCTCAGAAGAAGATTGAAGGAAATAACTTTGGTATCAGAAAGAACCTTATGGAATATGATAAGGTAAACAATGATCAGAGAGAAATTATTTATGCAGAAAGAGCAAGAGTTCTCAATGGTGAAAATATGAGAGATGCCATCATTAAGATGATGAATGAAGTCATAGAATCACAGGTTGATATGTTTGTTGGTGATGACCAGGAAGCTAAGGATTGGGATGTTGCAGGGCTTAGTCAGTCATTGTTTGAGATTATTCCGGTTAAACTTGAAGTAGAAAAGGAAGAAATAGAAAAGATTACAAAGGCTGAATTTAAGCAGTTGTTAAAAGAAGCAGCAGTAAAACTTTACGAAGCTAAGGAAGCGGAATTTCCAGAACCAGAACATATCAGAGAATTAGAACGTATCGTTCTTTTAAAGGTTATTGACAGAAAGTGGATGGATCACTTAGATGATATGGAACAGCTTAAACAAGGTATTGGTCTTATGGCATATGGTCAGAGAGATCCTGCTGTAGAATATAAGATTCAGGGCTTTGAAATGTTTAGTGATATGATAGATGGAATTAAGGCAGAAACAGTAAAGACGCTTTATAATATTCAGGTTGAACAGAAGGTTGAACGTGAAGAAGTAGCTGAAGTTACAGGAACGAATAAAGATGACACTGCTGTCAGCAAGCCAAAACAGCGTGAAAGCGAAAAGGTATATCCAAATGATCCATGTCCATGCGGTTCAGGGATGAAATATAAGAATTGTTGTGGAAGAAGATAATAATTATTTTAAAAGGGGTTGTTTTTTTAACAACTCCTTTGTTATAGTATTCTTTGTTGATTGATGAATAAGTATTTAGAATAGAGGTATATCGTGGTAGAACTAGAGCAGTACAAATATCAGTGGAATCAGTATACTGAACAATTAGAAGAATTGAGGAAGGCTTTTAATATTCAGAGAAAAGAAGAAAGAATTGAAGAAATAGAAGGTATCATGGAAGAACAGGGGTTTTGGGATGATATATCAAAATCTCAGGAAGTGACAAAAGAACTTAAACAATTAAAAGACAGTATTGAAACGATAGAAGGGCTTCAAAGCAAGTATGACGACTTGGGAGTTTTAATAGAAATGGGAGAGGAAGAAAATGACGATTCTATTGTTTTAGAAGTTGAACAAGAAATAAAGGATTTTATTTCTAAATTTGAAAGGGTCAAAATTCAGACTCTTCTTTCCGGTGAATATGACAAAAATAATGCTATCGTAAAATTAAATGCCGGTGCAGGAGGAACAGAATCTTGCGACTGGACGAGTATGCTTTATAGAATGTACACCAGATGGGCAGAGAGCAAGGGATATAAAGTCGAAGTATTAGATTTTCTTGACGGTGATGAAGCCGGAATAAAATCCATAACATTTCAAATTAATGGAGAGAATGCTTATGGTTACCTGAAAGCGGAAAGTGGAGTTCATCGACTGGTAAGAATTTCACCTTTTAATGCAGCAGGAAAAAGACAGACTTCTTTTTCGTCTTGTGATGTGATGCCGGATATTGAGGAAGATTTGGATGTGGAAATCAATGATGATGACATAAGAATTGATACCTATCGTTCAAGTGGTGCAGGAGGACAGCATATTAATAAAACTTCATCTGCTGTACGAATTACTCATAATCCTACAGGTGTTGTAGTTCAATGTCAGAATGAAAGATCTCAGCTTCAAAATAAAGACAAGGCCATGAAGATGTTGAAAGCAAAATTGTATGTTTTAAAGAAGCAGGAAGAAGAAGAAAAAAGATCAGGAATCAGAGGTGAAATAAAAGAAAATGGCTGGGGAAGTCAGATTCGCTCTTATGTTATGCAACCATATACTATGGTAAAAGACCATAGAACAGGTTGCGAGATGAGTGATGTTGGAAAGGTTATGGACGGCTATATTGATCCTTTTATAAATTCTTATCTTAAATGGATAAATACAGGAATTGCTGAAGAATAATAATTAAAATATTGCGAATTGACATTAAGCGTGATATTATTCAATGGTGAAACCAAAAATTAATGGAAAATAAATGATGTAATTTCAAAAAATGATTTGAATATCAGATGAAGCAAGATGAAGCATTAGGAGGCGAAAATGATAAAAGTGGCGATTTTGGGATACGGAACAGTAGGTTCAGGTGTATTTCAGATTATTAAAGAGAATAGTGAATTGATTACAAATAAGGCAGGACAGGAAATAGACGTAAAGTATGTGCTTGACTTAAGAGAATTTCCTGGAGATCCATGTGAAAGCGTACTGGTGCATGATTACAACATAATTTTGAATGACCCTGAGATAGAGGTTGTTATAGAAGTGATGGGAGGGCTTAAACCATCATATGATTTTGTAAAATCTGCATTAGAAGCAGGAAAGAGCGTTTGTACTTCAAACAAGGAACTGGTTGCAAAATATGGTGCTGAATTGATTAAAATCGCACAGGGACATAATAGAAACTTCTTATTTGAAGCATCAGTAGGTGGTGGGATTCCTATTATTAGACCGCTTAATATGCACATTACAGCAGACAAAATTTGTGAAATTACAGGAATTTTAAATGGCACAACAAATTATATTTTGACAAAAATGGATAAGGAAGGCGCAGATTTCGACAGCACCTTAAAGCAGGCACAGGATTTAGGCTATGCTGAACGTAATCCTGAAGCGGATATTGAGGGATATGATGCTGTAAGAAAAATCGCTATTTTGGCATCTCTTGCGAAAGGAAAATCTGTTGATTTCGAAGAAGTTTACACAGAAGGAATTTCGAAGATTACAGCAGAAGATTTTAAGTATGCAAAGGCTATGGGACGTTCGATTAAGTTGCTTGGAAAATGTAAAAATGAAGATGATAAAGTTGTAGCATCAGTTGCACCAAGACTTTTAGCACCGACTCATCCATTATACAATGTTAATGGAGTGGTTAATGGTATTTTAGTACGCGGAAATATGGTAGGCGACCTTGTATTTATTGGAAGTGGAGCAGGAAAACTTCCTACAGCAAGTGCTGTTGTATCAGACGTTGTAGATGCAGTCAGACATCTTAATGTTTCTACAACTGTTATGTGGTCAGAAGAAAAATTAGAATTAGAAGATTTCTCAAAATCAAAGAAGAGATTTTTTGTTAGAAGTAATGGGACAAAAGAAGAAATCGAAAATATCTTTGGAAATGTTGAGTATATTGATGCTGGCATAGATGCAGAAGTGGGATTTGTCACAGAAAAACTTTCTGAGGAAACATTTGCAAACAAAGCAAAAGAATTTGGAAAAGTTATTTCAAGAATCAGAGTTGAAGGTTCAAACATAGCATAATAAAAAGATAATAAAATATAAGGGGAACAAAAATAATGAAGGAAACGAAAGTTGTTAAATTTGGTGGAAGTTCGTTAGCAGACGCAAAGCAGTTTAGAAAAGTTGCAGATATTATCTTAAGTGATCCTGCAAGACGTTTTGTAGTGGCATCTGCGCCTGGTAAAAGATATGTAGAGGATATAAAAGTTACAGATATGTTGTATAAATGTTATGAAATGGCTTCGGAAGGAAATGATTTTGATGAGCAATTTCAGATGATTAAAGAAAGATACAACAATATTATCGAAGAATTAGAAATTAAAGATTTTTCACTTGAAGAGGATTTTGAAATAATTAAAGGCGCTTTTTCTCATATGGCAGGTCGTGATTATGCTGCAAGTCGTGGGGAATTCCTTAACAGCAAGGTTTTGGCTAAATTTTTAGGATTTGACTTTATTGATGCTGCAAAATATATTTTCTTTGATGAGTTAGGAAAGTTCGATTGGGAAAAAACAGCAGAAAAATTAGTCCCAAAACTTGCATCAACAAAAAAGGCAGTTGTACCGGGGTTTTATGGAGCTATGCCTAATGGAACGATTAAAACATTTTCAAGGGGCGGTTCAGATGTCACAGGTTCAATTATTGCCAGAGCAGCTGAAGCAAAAATATACGAAAACTGGACAGATGTTAGTGGTTGTCTTATTTGTGACCCTAGAATTGTTAACAATCCGGCACCAATCAACACAATAACATACAGAGAACTTAGAGAACTGGCATATATGGGAGCTACAGTGCTTCATGAGGATGCTATTTTTCCGGTAAGGGCTGCAGGTATCCCGGTAAATATTAAAAATACAAACTGTCCACAGGACAGGGGGACAATGATTGTTTCAGAAACAGCAGAACCTTGTGAACACATTATTACAGGTATTGCAGGAAAGAAAGGCATGTCTGTTATCAATATAGAAAAAGATAAGATGAACAGCGAAGTTGGATTTGGAAGAAATGTATTACGTGCTTTAGAAAAGAGTGGAGTAAGCTTTGAACACATGCCATCAGGTGTAGATACAATGAGTGTCGTAATACAAACTGACAAATTGGCAGGAAAAGAAACAACAATTCTTGATGAAATCAGAGCAAGAGTTCATCCGGATCAGCTCTATATTGAAAGCGATCTTGCACTTATTGCTGTAGTAGGTCGTGGAATGAAGAGCGCTAGAGGAACAGCAGCTATATTATTTACAGCCTTAGCAGATGCAAGAGTAAATATCAAGATGATAGACCAAGGCTCATCAGAGCTTAATATTATTGTAGGTGTTGCTGAAGAAGATTTCGAAGTAGCATTGAAAGCTATCTATGATGCGTTCATTAAAGTAAAAAAATAAACACAATAATATAATTATTGCATATAATATAAAATAATAAATTCTTCGGGGCAGGGTGAAAATCCCTACCGGCTGTAATTGCGACAAGCATAAGTCAGCGAGCTATTAGCATGATATGGTGAGAATCCATAACCGACAGTAAAGTCTGGATGAGAGAAGAGTGCATAAATTACAATTGACATATGGTTGAAATTGCTTGAGAGTTGATTAGGAATTCCGTATTTTAATTGACATATGTCTATTGTTTGAAGTGCACAGAATTCATAATAAAACCCCTGGAGTAATCCGGGGGTTTTGTCATATAATAAGAAATTCCACCAAATTTCCTATTATATAACAAACGGCTTGCTATGGATGCGGAGTTTACGGAAAGTCAGTAATGCATACGCATCCACTCGAACGCGAAGTGCCGAAAGTGGCACTTTGTTTTATAAAGTATGGCATTTCTTATAGCTTAAAGCTTTGTGAAGAAGTCTTAATATATGATATGAATTATATTTTTGTCTTTTAATAATCATAAGGCATGTGATGACTTTGAAAGCAGTCTGATTAAATATAAATATCAGATTTATAAAGCTGGGTAAAACTTTGCGCCGAGGTAGAAAAGGAGAAAGAATGAAAAAAATATTTGGAACAAAAAATTTAGTACTTATGGCAATGTTTTCAGCACTTGCGGCAGTTTTGATGCTATGGGAATTTCCTATTCCTTTTTTGGCACCGGGATTTTATGAATTAGATTTAAGCGAAATACCTATACTTGTAGGTTCATTTATTATGGGACCGGCATCAGGTGTAATAATGGAAGGAATAAAAATAATTTTAAAATTGTTTATAAAAGGAACATCCACTGCATATGTTGGAGATTTAGCAAACTTTTGTATAGGAATATGTTTAGTTGTTCCTGCGAGTATAATATACAAAAAGCACAAGACAAAAAAGAATGCGTTTATGGGCATGATTGTTGGAACAATGATTATGACAGCTGCTGGTGTAGCACTTAATTACTTTATAATGATTCCTTTTTATGTGAAAGCATTTGGTATGCCATTAGATACAATATTACAGGCAGGTGCAAAGATACAGCCTCTAGTAACGGATAAATTGACTTTTACATTATTGTGTGTTGCACCGTTTAATATAGCAAAAGGTATAATAGTTAGCATAGTAACTGCCCTTATTTATAAACATATAAGCACATTTGTAAAGAACATAAAATTATAGGGATTATATTGTATGGTTTAGTTTGGTAATTACATTTATTTATTAGGAAAGAAGTACATTTGTAAAAAAAGAATATACAACTTTGCGATTGATATTCTTAAATTTTTGTAAGTTGCATGTGGTAGTATGATTATGCCGACAAGTTTTTTGTGGAAAAAATTATATATTGTGTTACAATGTAATTGCTTATGGAAAAAAGGTTATAGAATCGTTTGGAGGAAATATGATTTACGAGACTAAGTGCTGGGAAGATACATTTAATCTTGGAAAAAAGATGGGACAAAGAGCAAAAGAGGGACAGATAATATGTCTAGATGGAGACTTGGGTGTTGGTAAAACTGTGTTTACCCAGGGGTTTGCAGAGGGCCTTGGTATAGAAGAAACAGTTAATAGCCCTACGTTTACAATCATTCAGGTATACGAGGAGGGAAGAATTCCGCTGTATCACTTTGATGTATATAGAATCGGTGATCCTGAAGAAATGTACGAGATAGGATATGAGGAATATTTCTTTGGCGAGGGAGTTTGTCTGGTAGAATGGTCTAAGTTAATAGAAGAATTAATACCAAATGATGCTATTACAGTTTTGATAGAAAAAGATTTAGAAAAAGGTCTTGACTATAGAAAGATTACAGTGGAGGGATTATGAGAATTTTAGCAATTGATAGCTCATCAATGGTAGCAACGGTGGCAGTTGTTACGGATGGTGTATTGACAGCAGAATATACAATAAATCACAAAAAAACTCATTCTCAGACTTTGCTGCCAATGATAGATGAAATAAAAAGAACTATAGAATTAGATATGAGTACAGTAGACGCGATAGCAATTTCTGGGGGGCCGGGTTCGTATACCGGACTAAGAATTGGCAGTGCTACTGCAAAAGGTATGGGTTTAGCTCTTAATATACCTATAGTAAATGTTCCTACAATGGATGCTCTTGCATATAATTTGTTTTCGTCAGCATTTATAATTTGCCCGATTATGGATGCAAGGAGAGAGCAGGTATATACAGGTATATATAGATTCCATGGAACAAAAATGGAAATTATAAAACCGCAGTGCATTATGATGATAAGAGAGTTGGTTGATGAACTTGATAATATGGGAAAAGAGGTTATGTTTTTAGGTGATGGGGTAGATGCATACAAAAACATCATAGAAGAACAGATGAGTCTACCACATTACTATGCACCTGCTATGTCAAATAGAGCGAAGGCTTCAGCCCTTGCAGCCCTGGCTGAGATTTATTTCAAAGAAGGAAAAGTAGAAAGTGCAGAAAAACATACTCCAGAATATTTGAGACTCTCTCAGGCAGAACGAGAATTAAAAGAAAAAAATGAAAACAGAAAATAATTTATTAAAAGAAAACGAATTTGATTATAGATTAATGACGGAACAGGATATAGAGCAGGTGGCTGAAATTGAAAAGTCAATTTTTTCGATACCCTGGTCAAAAAAGTCCTTTGAAGAATCCTTAAAAAATGAAAATACTGTATATGTTGTGGCGTGCAAGGATGAAGAAATTGTGGCGTATTGTGGAATTTATATATCGTTAGAAGTGGGAGATATAAGCAATGTTGCAGTTAAAACAGAATATAGAAGAAAAAATGTAGCCGAAAAAATGTTGTTATATTTGTTATATTTGTCAAAACAAAAAGGTGTGACGGATGTAACACTTGAAGTGAGAGAAACTAATGTAGTGGCTATAAAATTATATGAAAAAATGGGATTTGATGAGGCGGGAATAAGAAAGAACTTTTATGAAAAGCCTACTGAAAATGCATTGATCATGTGGAAACATACTCTTTGATTCTAAAGGTAGGAAGAACTTACCACTAGCATTTATATATTTTTGTCGATAAAATGTGGATATATGTTGACTAAAAAAAGAAACACAAGGTTGCATAGAGCAAATTGTGAAGATAAAAGACAGACATACTTGCACAACCTAGGAGGAAAGAATGAAAATATATGAAAATGGCAAAATGAAAAATATATATTGCAATAGCTGTGGAAAGAAAATTAAGATAAAAAATGAAGTTGTACAGGAAGGTATCTTTGAGGCAGAAATTAAATGGGGATATTTTTCTAACAAAGATGGAAGAAAAGATGAGTTTGATGTTTGCGAAAAATGCTATGATACAATAGTTGAAAAATTTTTGTATAAGCCAGACTATAAGGATTATACAGAATTGTTATAGATTGTTGACTATTTTATTTGCGCCACAAAGCTTATAGGTGGCGGAATGGAGATTGATATGTTAGATGTTTGTTTGTTAGGTACAGGAGGAATGATGCCATTACCTAGAAGATGGCTTACTTCACTTATGTGCAGATATAATGGGAAAAATATTTTGATAGACTGTGGAGAAGGAACTCAGGTCGCTATAAAAGAAAAAGGCTGGACATTTAAGCCTATAGATGTGGTGTGTATTACGCATTTTCATGCAGACCATATTAGTGGACTGCCGGGCCTTCTTTTGACAATGGGAAACGCTGAAAGAAAGGAGACGTTGACAATTGTTGGACCGAGAGGTTTAGAAAAGGTGGTTAATGCCCTGAGAATGATTGCTCCAGAGCTTCCGTTTGATATAAAGTTTATAGAACTTAGTGAAAGTGAGCATACATTAGAATTCGATGGCTATAGAATAAAAGCATTTAAGGTAAAACACAATGTTGTATGTTATGGTTATTCGATAGAGATAGACCGTGGTGGAAAGTTCAATCCTGAGGCAGCAAAAAAATTAAATATACCGGTTCGCAGTTGGGGGAAACTTCAAAAAGGAGAAACGGTTGAAGTGGACGGTATGATTTTTACGCCTGATATGGTTGTCGGTGCAGCAAGAAAAGGTTTGAAGGTGACGTACACTACGGATACAAGACCAGTTGGAGCTATAGTTGAGGCTGCAAAAGGAGCTGATTTATTTATATGTGAGGGAATGTATGGTGAACCTGATAAAGAAGCAAAGGCGAGAGAACACAAGCATATGACTTTTAAGGAAGCAGCTACCATTGCAAAAGAATCTCAGCCGAAGGAAATGTGGCTTACTCATTTTAGTCCGTCTCTAGTAAGACCTATGGAGTATATGAATACAGTTACAGACATATTTGAAAATACGAAAGCGGGTAAGGATGGAATGTCTGTTAGCTTGTGCTTTGAAGAATAAAGCGAATTAATGGATGTGAAAGGAAAATAGGAAATGGAAAAAGTAAAAATTTTGGCAATAGAAAGTTCCTGCGATGAAACCGCTGCAGCTGTAGTGGTAAATGGCAGGGAAGTTTTGTCTAATGTAATTTCATCCCAAATAGATTTGCACACATTGTATGGAGGTGTTGTACCTGAAATTGCGTCCAGAAAACACATAGAAAATATAAATTATGTTATAGAAAAAGCATTATTGGAAGCAGGCTGTACTTTGGATGATATAGATGCGGTAGGTGTTACATATGGACCGGGATTGGTTGGAGCATTATTGGTTGGTGTTGCAGAAGCTAAGGCAATATGCTTTGCAAAGGATATTCCATTAATAGGCGTACATCATATTGAAGGGCATATCTGTGCAAATTATGTAGAAAACAAAGAGCTAGAACCACCTTTTGTGTGTCTTGTTGTATCAGGAGGTCATACACATTTGGTGGTGGTAGAGGATTATGGCAAATATAAAATCTTGGGAAAAACACGAGATGATGCAGCAGGAGAAGCTTTTGATAAAGTTGCAAGAGCGATAGGATTAGGATATCCGGGAGGTCCTAAGATTGATAAGATTTCAAAGGAAGGAAATCCTCATGCTTATGAGTTTCCTCGGGCAAAAATAACTGGAAGTGTATATGATTTCAGTTTTAGCGGATTAAAATCTGCAGTTTTAAATCAGCTCAATGTTTCACAAATGAAAGGTGAGAGAGTAAACCCTGCCGATATAGCGGCATCATTCCAAAAATCAGTGGTGGATTCTTTAGTTAACAGAGCAATGTTAGCATTAAAGGAAACAGGGATGAAAAAGTTTGCTATTGCAGGTGGAGTTGCATCAAATACTGCTGTGAGGGCAGCTTTTACTGAAGAATGTAAAAAGAAAAATATAGAATTTTATCACCCATCTCCTATACTTTGTACAGATAATGCGGTGATGATAGGTGCGGCAGCATATTACGAATACAAAAATGGGATAACTCATAGTTGGGATTTGAATGCAATTCCAAATTTGAAATTAGGTGAGAGATATGAGTAAGATTACTGCAATAGTTCTTGCTGCAGGAGAAGGCAGCAGAATGAAAAGTGATAGGAAGAAACAATTTATGGAAATCAAGGGAAAACCTCTTATATGGTATTCCCTTTTTGCTTTTGAAAAGAATAGGGTTGATGAAATAGTTTTGGTGACTGGGAAAGATGATATAGAATTTTGTGAAGAAGAAATAATAAAAAAGTATAATTTCTCTACAAACATCAAAGTTGTTGCAGGTGGAAGTGAACGATATGAGTCTGTTTATAATGGATTGAAGGAAGTTAGCGGAGATATAATTTTGATTCATGACGGAGCAAGACCTATGGTGAGTGATGAAATTATAAAGAATTGTATTACTGGTGCGAAGAAGTACGGAGCGTGCGTTGCAGGTGTTAAGGTAAAAGATACTATAAAAATTGTGGATGAGAATGACGTAATAATAGAAACACCAGATAGAGATAGTCTTTGGATTACACAGACGCCACAGAGTTTTAAGAAGGAGATAGTTGAGTCGGCATATAAAAGAATGAAGGCGGAACTAGAAATGAGTAATGTAGCTTTTGATATTACAGACGACGCTATGGTTGTCGAAAATTATGGTGAACAAAAGGTTAGGTTTGTAAAGGGAGATTATTCTAATATTAAGGTGACAACACCTGAAGATATAATGATCGTAGAAGCCTTTATATCCTAGAAAAAACAACTTTTCGACAGCAAGGTGGCTACAAAAAATAAAAAAAGCTTGAGTAAAAAGTTAAATTCCACATGTAAAAGTAAAATCCATACTGAAGA
>CAYWUE010000060.1:0-11958 GCA_964461415.1 uncultured Eubacterium sp. | reverse complement strand
CAGAAATGAAATTACACCTGGTAACTTTACATTTAGAACAAGAGAATTCGAACAGATGGAACTTGAATTCTTCTGTGAACCGGGAACAGATATGGAATGGTTCCAGTATTGGAGAGCTTTTTGTCGTGACTGGTTATTAAGCCTTGGAATTAAAGAAGAAGAAATGAGACTTCGTGATCACTCACCTGAAGAATTATGCTTCTATTCAAAGGGAACCACTGATATTGAATTTTTATTCCCATTCGGTTGGGGTGAGCTTTGGGGTATTGCTGATAGAACAGATTATGACCTTAAACAGCATCAGGATGTATCCAAGCAGGATTTAACATATTTTGATGATGAAAAGCATGAAAGATATGTACCATATGTTGTAGAACCATCACTTGGTGCAGACAGAGTTACATTGGCATTTCTTTGTGCAGCATATGATGAAGAAAATATCGGAACAGAGGAAAAACCGGATATGCGTACAGTATTGCATTTCCATCCGGCACTTGCACCTGTTAAGGTTGGTGTACTTCCATTATCAAAGAAATTAAATGAAAGTGCAGAAAAGGTATTTGCAGAACTTAGCAAGTATTATAACTGTGAATTTGATGACAGAGGAGCAATCGGAAAGAGATATCGTCGTCAGGACGAAATTGGTACTCCATTCTGTGTAACATATGACTTTGATTCAGAGGAAGATGGTTGTGTAACAGTTCGTGACCGTGATACAATGGAACAGGAAAGAATTAAAATTGAAGATTTAAAAGAATATTTTGAAAAGAAATTTAAATTTTAAAATAAAAAAATAATAGCTAAAAAAGCGTGTATGTTAATTAAACTACATTGAACTATCGAATAACCGATTACTGTGTGGAAAATTTGCATACACGCTTTTTTGCCAAAAACATACAAATGTCTAAAAATTAGACAAACATACAAAATGTACATTGATATAAAAAATAAACAGTGCTATAAAAAATAAACAGGTGAAAAAAATATGGTTTATAAATACCAAGGAGGGATATATGGCGAATTCAAATATTACGAAAAAGGCTTTAGCACAAAGTCTTAAGGAGTTAGGCTCCACAAAAATATTAGACAAAATTACAGTGGCTGATATTACAGAGCATTGTGGTGTTAACAGACAGACGTTTTATTATCACTTCGATGATAAATATGAGTTATTAAATTGGATATATACAGAGGAGCTTTTTAAACCGCTTACAAAAGATATGAATTTTTTTAACTGGGGAGATAAGCTTATTGAATTATTCAAATATATGAAAAATATGAAATCATTTTTTATGAATACAATAAAGTCTTCTAACAATTTTTTTGCAGATTATATGAACAGAGTGTTAGTGGAACTTTTGCATAAGGCAATAAAAGATTTGGATTTGTATAATCATTTAGAAGAGAGGGAAAAAGATATATATGCCAGATTTTTTGCCTATGGATTGACAGGTGTAATAGTTGACTGGACTATGAATGGCATGAAAATGGATGAAGTAGAATTGTCAATGACACTTCAGAAAATGATTATTAATACAGAAAAGATAGGTCATGAATTTTATATGCAGAGAAAAAAGGAGGCAGAGGCAAAATGAAAAAGTATGTAAAAAAAGGTTTAAGTTTAATTCTGGTAGCATCTATGATGGTATGCAGTCTTGCAGGGTGTGGTGATAATACTAATGAAAAAGATAATACACCTAAAGAAGATAAAAATGCAGATAGTGTAAGCAAGGTAGAAACACTTTTAAATGATAAAATAAGTGGCTCAGATGATGCTGAAAAAAAAGAAACAGTTTATGTTGAAATGGATTCTGAAGGAAATGTTACGAAAACAACAGTTAGTGATAGCATAAAAGTGAATGGAAATGAAAAAATAAAAGATTATTCTAAATTAGATAATATAAAAAATATCGGTGGAGATGAAAAATTTACTAAAACAGACAATGGGGAGATTGTATGGGAAAATAAAGGTGAAGATATTTCTTACCAGGGAACAACAACAGAAAAAACGCCAATAAATGTTAAAGTTACATATTATCTTGATGATAAAAAGATTTCTGCAAAGGATTTAGCAGGGAAAAGTGGAAAAGTGAAAATTGTCTATGACTATGAGAATAATGGAGTAGACAGTAGTGGTAAATTTATTCCTTTTATAGTTTTGACAGGAATGGTTTTAGATGATAATTTTACAAATGTTTCTGTTGATAATGGAAAAGTAGTAAATTATGAAAATACAAACATTGTAATTGGATACGGTGCACCGGGATTTAAAGAGCATTTGCTAAATTCTGTGAAAAATGCAAAAGATTATTTAAAAGATATTGATATTCCTGAGAGTATGACTGTAACAGCAGATGTTAAGGAGTTTTCTATGAATATGACATTAAGTGTGGCAAGTTCAGAAATTGGGGATATGGATTTGGAAAAAATACTGGATTTTTCTGACATAGAAGAACAAATGGACGAATTGCAAAAAGGAACGGACAGTTTAGTAAATGGTTCAAAAGAATTAAATGAGGGAGCTGTTAAATTAAAAAATGGTGGAGAACAGGTCAACTATGGAGCAAAAAGTCTGTATGATTACACGGTACAATTAAGTACAGGGACTGGTGAACTTATTACAAAATATACTTTGTTTGACAAGTCTATAAAAGAGGGAATAAATGAAGCAAAATCAGGAGCTGACAAGTTATATACCGGAGCAAAGGATTTGGATAATTATATGGCTAATCTTAAAACCGGAGCAAAGGAATTAGACGATGGTGTAACTAAGGCAAATGCTGGTTCAAAAAAGATTTCTGCAGGTTTAAAGAGTGTAAAAGGATATTTTGAGGATTCAGATACAGAAAAAGGACTTGTAAGTGGAGCTAAGGAATTAGCAACCGGTACAAAAGCGGCAGATGATGGTGTGAATCAATTAGTTGAAACATTAAAGGCTACACCTGATTCTATTGAAAAAAATATAGATGAAATCATAAAAACAGTAAAGACAAAATCAGCAGGTCAAATTGACACTGTGGGAAAACTGAATAGAACTGTGGAAGGAATAAATGACGCAGTAGAGCAGGGAACAGAATTACAAACAGTATTAAGTGCTAATCATTTAGATGCAACAACATACTATAGTCTTGTTCAAGCTTATTATAGTGTGCAAACATTACAGCAGGTAAAAGCACAGTTTGAAAATCAAATAGAAGCAAGCAGTGATGATATAAAGTCGCTTACAGCTGGAATGAGTGAACTTAAGAAAGGTTCAGCTACACTTAGTAATGGAATAAGTGGAATTTATGATGGTATAAAAAGTCTTACTGAGGGGGCAGAAGATTTAGATGAAGGTATGGATAATCTTAAAATAGGAACATCTTCTGTCAAAGAAGGAACTGAAAAATTAAAGAAAGGAACAGAAGAATTAAATGCGGGCGCAGAAAGTCTTAGTAAGGGAGCAGGTACATTGTCAGATAAGGTAGGAGCTGCCAGCACAAAAATCAAATCCGGAATAGGAACAATAGATACAGCCGCTTCAAAAATTAGTGAAGGAGCAAAAACATTATTTGAAGGAACGAATGAATTACAAGAGGGTATTGTAAGTTTAGCTTCAGGAAGTAAGGAATTAAGAGATGGTACGATAAAGTTAAATAATGAAGGAATTAAAAAAATTACTGACTTGTTTAAAAATGATGTACCTGAGGTGATAGAAAAAGTTCAGGATATTTTGAATAGTGGAAAAGAATATAATACATTCAGTGGAAAAGATAAAAATATGAGTGGAAGTGTTAAGTTTATTTTTAAAGTATCAGAAATTAGCACAGAAAAATAATTGTTGATTTAATTAAGAGAAAAGGTGCATAAAAATGAAAAGATTTGGAAAATTTGTTGTTAAAGCTAGATATATTATTCTTATTATCAGCATTTTATTACTGATACCTGCCGGCTTTGGTTATGTTAATACAAGAGTAAATTATGATTTATTATATTATCTTCCTGATGGAATTGATACAATGACAGGTCAGGATATTATGCTTAATGATTTTGGCTCGGGTGCTTTTGGCTTAGTTCTTGTAGAAGGAATGGATGATAGCCATACTGCAAGCTTAAAAAAGAAGATAGAAGGTGTTGAGCATGTAAAACAGGTTTTGTGGTATGACAGTTTTGCAGATTTATCGATGCCAAAAAGTATGTTGCCGGAAAAGGTATACAATGCTTTTAATAAAGATGGAAGTACCATTATGATGGTAATTTTTGATGATACAAGCTCCGGTGACGGAACTATGGCAGCCATTGAAAATATAAGAACATTGACAAAACATCAGTGTAAGATAAGTGGGATTTCTGCAGTTGTAACAGATACTAAAAGCTTGGTAGAAAGTGAAATGGCAATTTATGTTGCCATAGCTGTTCTTATTTCAATTATAGTGCTCTCGATTTTGATGGATTCATGGCTTATACCATTATTCTTTATGTTAAGTATCGGAATGGCAATAATATATAATTTAGGCAGTAATTTTATTATGGGAGAAATCTCGTATCTGACACAGGCATTAGCTGCTGTTTTACAGCTTGCTGTAACTATGGACTATTCAATATTCTTATGGCATAGCTATGAAGAACAAAAAAATGTCATAGCGGATGATAATAATAAAGCTATGGCAAATGCCATAACCGCCACAATTTCGTCAATTGTAGGTAGTTCAGTAACAACGGTAGCAGGATTTATTGCACTATGTTTTATGACATTTACACTTGGACTTGATATGGGCTCGGTTATGGCAAAAGGTGTAATATTTGGTGTTATTGCATGTGTAACGATTTTGCCTTCAATGATATTAGTATTTGATAAGGCGTTAGAAAAGACGAAGCATCGTCCATTAATTCCTGATTTTAAGAAAATACCTAAAAAAATTACAAAATTGTATCCGGTTTTTATAGCTATATTTGTGATAGTTATTTTTCCAGCATTTTATGGACAAAAAAATACAAATGTATATTACGATTTGACGTTAAGCCTCCCAGATGAACTTGAAAGTGTAGAAGCGCAAAATATTATTTCGTCAGATTATGATTTGGGCTCTGCTAACATAATTTTGATAGATAATGAAACAGAGGACTATAAGGTTTCAAATTTATTAAAGGAAATAGAAAATGTAGATGGGGTTCAGACAGCTTTAGGCTTACAGACTGTGTTAGATGGTTCAATACCTGAATCTTTTATACCTGAAAGCTTAACAAGTAATTTGAAAACAGATAAATATGAAATGCTTATATTTATGTCTAAATATAAAACAGGGTCAGATGAGGCTAATGAGCAGTGTAATAAGATAGAAGATATTATCAAAAAATACAGTGATAATGGACTATTAGTTGGAGAAGCGGCATGCACAAGGGATTTGATAAAGATAACGGATAAAGACTTTGCTGTAGTTAATGCAGTGTCCGTAGTGTTAGTATTTATTATTATAGCTCTAGTGTTTAAATCCATTACGATTCCGATTATCCTTGTAGCGCTTATTGAATTTGCTATTTTTATCAATATGGGAATACCTTACTATACAAAAACAACATTGCCTTTTATTGCATCTATTATAATAGGCACAATACAGTTAGGAGCAACAGTTGACTATGCAATACTTATGACGAACAGATATAAGACAGAAAGAAATGCAGGATATGATAAGAAAAATGCTGCTACAAATGCACTTGCAGCTACAATGAAATCGATTATAATAAGTGCACTTACATTTTTTGGAGCAACATTTGGAGTGGGAGCATATTCAAATATTGATATGATTAGTTCTCTTTGCATTTTGATGGCAAGAGGTGCGATTATAAGTATGCTTTGCGTAATATGTATATTGCCGGCAATGTTTATTATATTCGATAAAATAATTGTTAAGGGAAGTATTAATTTTTTATCAAATTAGATACAATATTTAGAAAATTTATGTTAAAATAAGAATAACAATTAATCGGGTAGTATATGACGGATGAGTTAGCGCATTTGATTATAATAAAATGCGGTATCACACAGAACTCATTTTGTGAAACGGACAGGAGGTATGTATTATGAAACAGATTATCATTTCAATCGGACGAGAATTTGGAAGCGGTGGACATATTATTGCAGAAAAGGTAGCAAAACATTATGATATTCCATTGTATAGTAAGGAGCTTTTAGAAGAAGTTGCCAAGGAAGGAAAATATAGCAAAGAGGTATTAGAAAGATTCGACGAAAAGCCAATGAATTTTGCATTTATGCCTGTACCTGTAGGAGGAAATTCCATTTCACTTGAACAGGATATAGCAATTAGACAGTTTAATTTTATTAGAAAAAAAGCAAACGAAGAAAAACAGTCATTTGTTATAGTTGGAAGATGTGCAGATGAGATTTTGTCAGATAATCCTAATCTGGTAAGCGTTTTCATTCTCGGAGACAAAGAAGATAAAATGAAACGCGTTATGGAGAGAGAAGGCTTGGAGGAAAAGGCAGCTCTTGCAAAAATGAAGAAGGTTGATAAGATGAGAAAAGTTTACCACAACTTCTATTGCGAAGGTAAGTGGGGAGATTCAAGATCTTATGATATATGTATAAAAGTAGGAAAGATTGACATAGATACAGCAGTAAAGATGATTACTGAATATGTTGATTCGAAACTGAAATAATAGTATGTACATAAAAAATGTTTTTGCAGAAAAATAGGTTGAGAAATTAATGACAAATTCTTAAAAAAATAGAAAAATGTGCAAGATGCACAATTTTGAAGAAGAAAACCGGAATACATCGGAAGTGAAAAGACATTTTTTACAAAAAAAATAAAAATATTTCGAATTATTGCAAAAAACGTTTTTAATTTTTAAACTATAAAGGTATTAGATTTTTAGGTAACATAATAATCTAAACCCTTTCAATTTTGTGGCTTCTCAGAATTCTGAGAAGCCATTCCTGTTTTATGGGATAAAATTGTTGATTTTATTAAGAAAAACATTACAAATATACACTAATGACTGTTGACTAAAAAATGTAAATAGTGGTATTATATACCGTGAATGTTTAGGAAAAACATTATTAAAACAAGAAAAAACAAATAGAAATAAAGAGGTATATATTATGAAGAAGTTGATTTTGGTAACATCACCACCAGCATGTGGAAAAACATTTGTAACAAGAAAATTAGCAAAGGCAATGCCAAATTGTGTTTATCTTGATAAGGATTCACTTATTGTTTTATCAAAGCAGATTTTTGTCGTAGCTAACGAAGAATATAATAGAAGTTCAGATTTCTTTGAAGAGCATATTAGAAATTATGAATACGATGCTATTATGGAAGTGGCAAGAGAAGCATTAGAGTACAATGACACAGTATTTATTAATGCACCATACACAAGAGAAGTAAGAAAAGAAGGTTATATGGAAGAACTTAGAAAAGATCTTTTAAAGATTGGTGCTGAGTTGGTTGTAGTATGGGTTCAATGTGATGTGGAAGTATGCAGACAGAGAATGATTGCACGTAATTCAGACAGAGATACATGGAAACTTAACAACTGGGATGAATATGTTAAGAAATTGGATTTTTCAGTTCCAACAGGAATCAAAAACCTACTTTTATTCAACAATTCATCAGATGCACAGTTTAAGGAATCAATGAAGAAAGCTGTTGACTACTTCAAGAATTTAAAATAATTATAAAGAAAATGAAACCTTTTGGGATATGTTTATTCCGAAAGGTTTTTTATAATAAGAAAATCCATTGAATTTCCTATTATAAAAACAAACTAGAGCATGAATTTTAAAAGTAAAATCTTTGTAAAATATCATAATATTCTTGCCATATTTTATATGGTGTTATATTATTATGTTGGTTGAAATTTAAATAGATTTAATATAAATTTAACTTTTTTAGCCATATTAATAATGAGTGAATTAAGATTTTAGCCTTATTACCTAACGAAGAAAAGGGAGAGAACATAATGGATATTATTTTAACAGTAATTAAATTGTTGGGTGGACTTGCGATGTTCCTTTATGGAATGGAAATTATGGGTGATGGATTAAAACAAAGCTCAGGAACAGCGCTGAAAAATGTATTAGGAAAATTAACACATAATGTTGTATTAGGTGTTTTGACAGGAGCCTTGGTTACAGGTGTAATTCAGAGTTCTACAGCAACCATTGTTTTGACAGTAGGTTTAATTGGTGCAGGCATCTTGAATTTGCGTCAGGCTGTAAGCATTGTTATGGGTGCAAATATAGGTACAACAGTTACAGCACAGCTTATAAGACTTATGGATATCGATTCATCGGGAGGTTCAATACTTACTTTTTTTAAACCGGAGACACTAGCGCCTATTGCATTGATTATAGGTATTGTTTTAATAATGTTTGTAAAAAAAGATACAAGCAAAAATATAGGAATGATTGCCATGGGATTTGGTATATTATTTATCGGTCTTATGAACATGACAGAAGCAGTAGAACCTTTGTCAGGTTCAAAAGCTTTTGCTGATATATTAAGTTACTTTAGTGATATGCCTGTAATTGGAATATTTACCGGTCTTGCATTAACAGTTATTGTACAAAGCTCATCAGCTATGGTAGGTATACTTCAGGCACTGTCGAGTACAGGAACAATGACTTTTGAATTGGTTTATCCAATTATTATGGGTATTAATTTAGGAACATGCGTAACAACAGCTATGGTTTGTTCCATTGGTTCATCAAAGGATGCTAAGCGTACAGGAATTGTTCATATTGTATTTAATACAATTGGAACTATATTCTTTATGTTGGTTATGACAATATTACGCCATACCGGAGCTTTTTCCGGATTATGGACAGGCATTGTGGACAGTGGTTCAATTGCAAACTTCCAGACTATATTTAACCTGATTACCGCTATAGTTTTACTTCCTTTCACAGGAGTACTTGTAAAGATTGCATGTGCAATAATTAAGGATGATGAAAAAGAAGAAGTAACATATGCTGAACTTGCAGGACTAGATAACAAGCTTATGCTTGCACCAAAACTTGCTCTTGGAGAAGTTACAAAAATTGCTGTAAGCATGGCAAATACTGCGAAAGAAAACTTAGAATGCAGTATGAAACAGCTAAAGAAATATGAAGAAAAGACTGGAATAAAAATTAAGGCAGATGAAGATAAATTAGATTTTCTTACAGATAGTGTGGATAATTATCTTATTGAGATGTCTAGTAGTATTGAAACTGAAATCGATAACAGAGAAAGGAATATGCTTATGCAGTGTGTTCGAGATATTGAACGTATAGGTGATTATGCGGTTGACTTTGAACGTATTGCAAAAACTATGAATAGTTCAGATATGAGATTTTCAAAAAATGCACAGAAGGAACTGGATATTTTAGAAAGTGCAATTATAGAAATTCTTGGATTGACAATTGATGCCTTAGAAGCAGATGACAGAGCTATCGCAAAACGTATTGAGCCATTAGAAGAAGTTATTGATGATATGGTTCTCTTGCTTAAAGAAAGACATACAGAACGTTTGTGTAAAGGAATTTGCTCAATCGATTCAGGTTTGAATTTTATGGATGCCTTGACATATTTTGAACGAGCAGCTGACCAGTGTTCAAGTATAGCAATGCTTATTTTAGGTAAGAGCAATGAAAAAATTATGAAAAATCATCATGCATATTTGCATGAACTTCATAATTCAGGCAAGCAGTCTTATGTTGATGAAGAAAACAGACGTAGAGAACAGTATTATGTACCGCTAGAAAGGATTGAACATTAAATATAGTTAAAAAAAGTTCTGAATTTTACAGTGATGTAGAGTTTGGAATTTTTTTTTTGTAAAAATAATAAAAAAGTAACAATTTGTTCAAAATATATCTAATGAATTATAAAAAAATATAGTAGAATAAAAATAAATACAAATGATTTTCAAAAAATTGAGGATTGAAAATTTGTAAATTATGTGACAGGAGGACCATGTTATGAATATTAGTAAATTTACACAGAAGTCTATCGAGGCTATCCAGAACTGTGAAAAGGTTGCAGCGGAATATGGAAATCAGGAGATAGATCAGGAACATTTAATTTATAGTCTGGTAACATTAGAGGACAGTCTTATTGCAAAATTAATTGAAAAGATGGAGATTGTGCCAGAGTATTTTAAGGATATGGTTGAAGAAAAGATTGCTAAACGTCCTAAGGTTCAGGGTGGCAATCCTTATATTAGTCAGTCTCTTAACAATGTATTAGTTTTGGCTGAGGATGAGGCTAAGAGAATGGGGGATGAGTATGTTTCGGTAGAACATCTTTTTCTTACATTAATTGCAAAACCTAATAAGGAAGTTAAGGAATTATTTAAAGAAACAGGCATTAATAGAGAGAAGTTTTTAGGTGCATTAGAGACAGTTAGGGGAAATGTTAGAGTTACCTCTGACAATCCGGAGAGTACTTATGATGCATTGTCTAAGTATGGACAGGATTTGGTCGAAAAAGCAAAAAATCAAAAACTTGATCCAGTTATTGGCAGGGATGCTGAAATTAGAAATGTTATCAGAATATTGTCAAGAAAGACGAAGAACAATCCGGTGCTTATAGGTGAACCGGGTGTTGGAAAGACGGCAGCAGTTGAAGGTTTAGCACAGAGGATTGTTCGAGGGGATGTTCCGGAAGGACTTAAGGATAAGAAGATTTTTTCTTTAGACTTAGGTTCACTTGTTGCAGGGGCTAAGTATCGTGGTGAATTTGAGGAAAGATTAAAAGCTGTTCTTGAAGATGTAAAAAACAGCAATGGTGAGATTATATTATTTATTGATGAACTCCATACTATAGTAGGTGCCGGAAAGACTGATGGTGCTATGGATGCCGGTAATATGCTAAAGCCAATGCTTGCAAGAGGTGAACTTCATTGTATAGGTGCTACAACTTTGGATGAATATAGACAATATATTGAAAAAGACAAAGCGCTAGAGAGAAGGTTTCAGCCGGTTATGGTAAGTGAACCTACAGTAGAGGATACTATATCTATCCTGCGAGGGCTAAAAGAACGCTATGAGGTTTTTCATGGAGTAAAGATTCAGGATGGAGCATTAGTCAGTGCAGCTACTTTGTCAGACAGATATATAACAGATAGATTTTTGCCTGATAAGGCTATTGACCTTGTTGATGAGGCCTGCGCCCTTATTAAGACAGAAATGGATTCTATGCCTACGGAGTTAGATGAACTTCGTAGAAAAGTTATGCAGATGGAAATAGAAGAGGCAGCACTTAAGAAGGAAACGGATAATCTAAGTCGTGAACGTCTAGAAGAATTACAGAGAGAACTTGCAGAGCAAAAGGATGAATTTAATAACAAGAGGGCTCAGTGGGAGAATGAAAAAGATTCCTTGACAAGAGTACAGGATTTGAGAGAACAGGTGGAAACTGTTAAGAAAGAGATTGAAAAGGCTCAGGGAGAGTACAATCTTGAAAAAGCAGCAGAATTACAGTATGGTACTCTGCCACAGTTACAGAAGGAATTAGAAGCGGAGGAAAATATAGTTAAAAATAAAGATTTATCTTTAGTAAGAGAAAGTGTTACAGATGAAGAAATTGCAAGAATCATTTCACGCTGGACGGGTATTCCGGTATCAAAATTAACTGAAACAGAGAGAGAGAAGACTTTACATTTAGATGACCAGCTTCATAAGCGTGTTATCGGTCAAAATGACGCAGTTGTAAAGATTACTGAATCTATTATAAGGTCAAAGGCCGGGATTAAGGATCCGACAAAACCTATAGGTTCCTTCCTTTTCTTAGGACCTACAGGTGTCGGTAAGACAGAATTGGCAAAGGCTTTAGCTGAGAACTTGTTTGATGATGAAAGCAATATAGTCAGAATTGACATGAGTGAATACATGGAGAAATACAGTGTATCAAGATTAATCGGAGCACCTCCGGGATATGTAGGATATGATGAGGGAGGACAGTTAACTGAGGC
>CAYWUE010000059.1:0-12421 GCA_964461415.1 uncultured Eubacterium sp. | reverse complement strand
CGGATTTTTACCACATTTCCAATCAAGATTTTGAACTTGTTTCGCAATTACCTATATATAAGCTAATTATAAATTTCCTATAATTTCTGAACACATCTGTAAATTTGATTATATAGCACAATCAGATTTTATAATATAACTATAATCTGTCCAATATTTCTGCCGGAACATAGGCTTCTACCAAAATCCCATCTTCCCTATATTCTTCTTTAATTAACTTTCCATATTTTCTTATTATTCCAGGTTTTCCTGCCTCTGTGTACGAAAAAATCTTTTCTATATGAACTCTCATTTCTTCTAATGCTTTTGCAATAGCATCATTTATATTGTCTATGCCTTCGGCTTTTTTTATTGCTGCTTCTATAGTGTAATCAGCATTAAAATCTTTCATAATAGGTTTTTCATCTAGTTTATCTATTTTATTGAAAACAGTTATTATAATTTTGTCCTTTACTTCAAGATTTTTCAGTGTTTCATAAACTGCGTGTACATTTTTTTCCATAGCAGGATTTGAACTGTCCACCACGTGAAGGATAATATCTGAATACTTTGCCTCCTCTAACGTACTTCTAAAAGCATCTATCAAATGATGTGGCAGTTTTCTTATAAAACCTACGGTATCTGTCAACAATATTTCCTGACCATCCGGCAGTTTATAATTTCTAGTCGTTGGGTCTAAGGTCGCAAAAAGTTTATCTTCCTCTAGAACACTTGCATCTGTTAATGTATTTAGCAATGTGGACTTTCCGGCATTAGTATATCCTACAATTGCAACCACCGGAACAGGATTATCCTGTCTTTTTGCTCTAGTCACCATACGATGATTTTCCATTTCCTCTACCTGAGATTTAAGCTGCGCAATTCTATTTCTGATAAGACGTCTGTCTACCTCTAGTTTCTTTTCTCCGGGACCTCTTGTACCTATCCCACCACCCTGACGTGACAAATTTCTCATACCAATTAGCCTTGTTGAGCGATAGCGAAGCTGTGCTAGCTCCACCTGAATTTTTCCCTCTGCAGTTTTTGCCCTTCCTGCAAATATATCAAGAATTATAAGTGTTCTATCCATTATCTTAACGTCTAACTCATCTTCTAAATTTTTGTATTGAGCAGGTGTTAATTCATCATCACATACCACAACTGTAGCTTCTGTTTCCCACAAAAACTCCTTTAATTCTTCTATCTTTCCTGAGCCGATATATGTTGCGCTGTTTATGTGGTCTAAATTTTGAATCATTCGTCCCGCAACTTTTGCGCCTGCTGTTTTTACAAGCTCTTCTAATTCATCTAATGATTCTTCTGAATTCTGATTATTATCGGTACAAGCCGCAACTAATATTACTTTTTCTACTTCTTGTTCTGTTTCGTACATGCTAACCTCTTAATATCTTTTATAAGATAATTTTCAAATTTTCTCATAACTAGTATATTATCCATTATCTGTTATCTATTATCTATAATATATTATATGTTATCTATAATCCAGCATCTGTTATCTATAATCTATTATCTGTTATTTATAATCCAGCATCTTTTATTTATTATTTATTATTTATCATTTGTTATCTATACAATATAAAATCCTACTACACCACATAGAATACCTAAAATCGCCCCCCAAAAAACATCTTTAAGAAAATGAACTCCACCGATTACTCTTACTATTGCAATAACTATTCCGCTAATAAAAATAACCAGACATAATTCCGGTTCCATATAGAGATATGCCATGCCAATTATAAATGCCGAAAAGACATGTCTACTTGGCATCGACTCTCCTTGTTTGTCTTTTTTTATTATTGGTTTAAAATTATAAATAGTATATGGACGCTTCGAATTTATCTTTTTTCGTACCACTGACACTAGCACAAATGAAATACCTGTAACTAATATTACTCTTACAAGTTCTTCATTTTTGTAGCCAATATTTAATATGATAAGCGTCATAAATGCCACATATACTATTTTTGTTGCAATCTCGTTTATATAATAAATAATTTTTTCACCATATTTTGTATTTCTGATATATTCAGAAATTTTTATGTATTCTTCTTGTTTCATCGCACACCACATTTATTTTTTGTATCTAAAATATAGCTACTATCTAATCATGACACATTACTTTCACTTAGACTTTCTAACTCAATAATTCTACATCTGTTTTCTAACAATCTTATATTCATCACCATATGAGAAGTACGGACAGGTTGCATTTTTAAACTGCATAAGTCTTGCCACCTCATCCTCATCCATATTAACTACACAGGCATATTCTTCATATTCTTCATCATATACGTAATTACTGCAAAATTCACAACTGTATTGTCCACTCATATACTATTCAATCCTCTTTATTTATAATTATTTGCTAATTTTTCGAATGCAGGCAACGCATCTTCTATCTGTTTTGTCTGAACACAGTATGACACTCTTAAATATCCCGGTGTTCCAAAGCTGTCAGCAGGAACAAGCAGTAATTCATAATCCTTTGCTTTTTCGCAGAATTCATGAGCATCTTCGCACATTGACTTTACAAAAAGATAAAATGCTCCATCAGGATATACACATTCATATCCCATTGCTGTCAGGCTATTATATAACAAATCTCTATTAGTTTTGTAAATTGAAATATCTGCCGTTGCATCAAGACACTTTTCGATTACTCTCTGATACATACTTGATGCACATACATATCCTAGCGCTCTTCCTGCACCACAAATCGCTGCATAAGCTTCTTCCTCATTATCCATATCAGGAGAAACTGCTATATATCCAATACGTTCTCCAGGCAATGACAATGCCTTACTGTAGGAATAGCATACAAATGTATTGTGGTAATAATTAATTATGTATGGCACTTTAATATCATCATAAACAAGTTCTCTATATGGTTCATCAGTTATAATAAAAATACTGTGTCCATATTCTTTTTCCTTCATTCTCAAAAGGTCACACATTTTTATGATTGTTTCCTCAGTATATACAACACCTGATGGATTGTTTGGAGAATTAATTATAACTGCCTTTGTTTTTTCGTTAATTGCCTTTTCAAAATTGTCCATATCAATCTGAAAGGTTTTATCGTGTGACTTAACCGGAACTAATTTTGCTCCCGTTCTTTCTACAAAAACACTGTATTCTGGAAAATATGGTGTAAAAGCGATACATTCTTCTTCCGGCAACATAATGGCATTCAACACGATAGTCAATGATGATGCCGCACCACATGTCATATAAATATGATTAGGTGTAAGATTTGTTCCAAATTTATTATTGATATAATCTGACACACTTTCTCTTACATGAGCATCTCCCTGCGCTGATGTGTAGCCATGAAGTGCCACCGAGTCAAAGTTGTCCACCAAATCTTTTATAGTGTCATCTACAATTTTAGGTGCAGGTACACTTGGATTGCCTATACTAAAGTCAAATACTTTGTCTGCTCCTATTTCTGCTTTACGCTTATTGCCATATTCAAAAATCTCTCTAATTTCTGAACGAACTTTTCCTAATTTTACTAATGATTCTGAATACATATTTTGTCACTCCTTTATCTTATATTCTATTAATTTGTGTTATTAATTTTACATCATATTATTTTGTGTTCGTTTTTGCAATATTTATATTAAATGCTATTTGTTTCATCATATAATTATAGATATAAAATATTAACCTTTAAGAATATGTTTAAATTCTCTCTCATGTTCACGCTTAACATCACGTTTTGCAATATCCTGACGCTTGTCATACAGTTTTTTACCACGTGCAAGGCCAATTTCCACCTTTACTAGACTTCCTTTAAAATAAACCTGCAAAGGCACTAAAGTCAATCCTTTTTCGCCTATTTTTCCTGTTAATTTGTTAATTTCTAGTTTGTGAAGCATAAGCTTTTTAGGTCTTAAAGGGTCCTTGTTAAAAATGTTCCCCTTTTCATACGGATTAATATGCATACCGTAAATTATAACTTCACCATTATCTATACGCACAAATGACTCCTTTATGCTGCAATGTCCCTGTCTCAAAGACTTAACTTCTGTACCATGAAGGACAATTCCTGCCTCATATATTTCTTCGATAAAATAATCGTGTCTGGCTTTTTTATTACTTGCTATAACTTTTACTAAACCTTTTGCCATTATAACTCTCCATTTCTAAGTCTTTATTTTGCAAAACTAAATCTATTATTTTGCAAAACTAAAATCTATTGTTCTTGTCAGCTTATCTGCACCTTCAACTCTGATTTTTACTTTCTGACCTATCTTATATGTTTTCTTTGTTCTCTCTCCTATCATAGAATAGTTTTTCTCGTCATAAATGTAATGGTCATCCATCATGTTTAAAACATGGACAAGTCCTTCTACCGTATTAGAAAGTTCAACATAAATTCCAAAATTTGTAACTCCTGATATAACGCCTGTGTATTCTTCGCCGACAAGCCCTAACATATATTCTGCTTTTTTAAGCTTTTCAGTATCTCTTTCTGCATCATCAGCTCTTCTTTCAGTAGTTGAACAATCCATCGTAACCTGTGGCAAAATATGTTCAAAATGAGCAATATGTCTATCTGTAAGCTTGTTATTTATCGCTTCTTTTATAATTCTATGGATTTGTAAGTCCGGATATCTTCTTATTGGTGAAGTAAAATGACAATAATACTTTGCAGCCAATCCGAAATGCCCCTTACATTCAGGTGTATATTCTGCACGCTTCATAGAACGAAGTGTTATTCTGCTAATCAGTGCCTCCTCAGGTGTACCTTCTATTTTTTCCAAAAGCTTTTGTAACTCTTTTGGATGAACCTGATCCTTTGATGTTTTTAATGAATATCCAAAATTGTTGATAAAAGCTGTAAGCTGGTCAACTTTTTCCATATCCGGCTCATCATGATTCCTATATACAAAAGGTAATTGTCTCCAATAAAAATCCTCAGCTATGGTTTCATTAGCTGCCAACATAAAATCTTCAATAATCTTTGTAGCCTTATTTCTGTCATAAGGCTCAATTGAAATCGGCTTTCCTTTTTGATTTAATTTAATTTTGCATTCCGGAAAGTCAAAGTCAATTGCCCCTCTTTTGTATCTTCTTTTTCTTAATATTTCAGACAATTCCGCCATAAGTTCAAACATCGCGGCAAAATCTTTATATCTTTTTATTGTTTCCTCATTGTTATCAACAATTATTTCTTTTACTGATGTATATGACATTCTTTCATCAACATTAATCAACGTTTCCGCGATTTCATGGTCAATAATTTCCCCTTTTTCATTTATTTTCATAATACAACTTAGGGCAAGTCTATCCACGCCCTGATTTAGAGAACAAATACCATTTGATAATTTGTGAGGCAGCATCGGAATAACCCTGTCAACTAAATATACACTTGTACCTCTGTTTAATGCCTCTTTATCAAGTGGTGAATTCTCAGTAACATAATGTGAAACATCTGCAATATGAACACCTAATGTATAAATACCATCTTTCTTTGTCAAAGTCACAGCATCATCTAAATCTTTTGCATCCTCTCCATCAATAGTTACCATCTGCCAATCTCTAATATCTTTTCGGCCTATTTTATCTTCTTCTCTTACTTCATCAGGAATATTACTAACCTGTTCCATAACCTCCTGCGGAAATTCCGTTGGTATTTCATAATTTTTTACCACAGAAATAATATCTACTCCCGGATCATTGATATGTCCTATTATTTCAATTATTTTCCCTTCAGGCTTTCTGCCTTTAGTACCATAGTCAGTAATTTCAACAACTACCTTATGTCCTGTTATTGCGCCTTTTGTAAATTTGCCCGGTATATAAATATCCTGTGCAATTTTTTGATTATCAGGCAATACATATCCAAAACTTTTTGACTTTTCAAAATAACCGATAATCTGTCTTATCTCATGCGATAAAACCTTTACAACCCTTGCCTCTTTTCTCTTACCGCTTTGATTTTCTTCTAGCTGAATAAGAACCATGTCATGGTGAAAAGCTCCATTAACCTTATCCGCAGGAATAAAATAATCTTCTTCCTGACCTTCTACCTCAACAAAGCCAAATCCTCTTTCATTGCTTATAAAATAGCCCTCAATATAATGTTCCTTTGCAATAGTATATTTTCCTCTTTTTGTGATAGAAATTTTTCTTTCGTCTAAAAGTTCTTTTAATATTTCATCTAACTGCTCTCTATTTTCTTTTGTTACATTTAAAACAATCGCTAACTCCTTAA
The DNA here is from genome assembly GCA_964461415.1 of uncultured Eubacterium sp. GTDB lineage: Bacteria > Bacillota > Clostridia > Lachnospirales > Lachnospiraceae > Eubacterium_G. The sequence goes on along the minus strand of CAYWUE010000059.1, from coordinate 6,195 downwards.
ATTTCATCGGAACATAGGTTTTATCATTCATCAAATCTAATATGACTTTTTTTCTTTTTTCTATTATATTTTTTTCTTTTTCAATAAAATCATTATCTTTCATATCGTTTACCTCATAAAATGCCTCTAACTAAGCAAAAATCCCACCTTACACCTAACAAATAATTGTATTCTCCTTTTTACGGTAATTATAGCACAAAAACTATCTTCCATATACAAAAAAATAAAGGTGTAGAAATCTACACCTTTTAATGGACTCATTAGTCATTAACTTTCAAAAAATTAATAGCCTAAGAATTTCATATTAAGAACAATAGAGAGTACAAAGAACAATACTACAAAAACTTTTGTTGCTTTTTCAAGTTTTCCTTCCATTGAACGTCCCTTATTCTTTCCCCAATATGAATCAGCAGCACCACTGATTGCTCCAGTCAATCCTGCCTGTTTTCCTTCCTGAAGTAAGATTACTACTGTTATTGCTAAGCATATTAATACAAATACTGCTGTAAGTACTCTTAATAATGTCATGAGTTTCCACCTCCTATTTACGCATTCAAACAAAAGTAATCTTAGCACAGATATATACCAAAATCAAGCTAATATTTCTTGTATTTCTTGTATTTCTTGTATTTCTTGTATTTTTTGTATTTATTCTTTATTTTTCTCTTTATAATTTTTTTATTTTTATCTTTATAATATTTTTGTTTTATTTTTATAATATTTTTTATAATGTTTTTTGTTACATCTCTTCTTCAATACGCAAAAGCTGATTATATTTTGCCACTCTTTCACTGCGGCAAGGTGCTCCTGTTTTTATATAGCCTGTACTAAGTCCCACTGCAAGATCAGATATAGTTGTATCTTCAGTTTCACCGGAGCGATGAGACATTACAGCTATATAACCTGCATTCTGTGCCATTTTTACAGCATCTATGGTTTCAGAAATTGTACCTATCTGATTTGGTTTTATCAAAATAGCATTACCACACTGTTTCTCAATTCCATCTTTTAATCGCTTAGTATTAGTAACAAAAAGATCATCGCCTACTAACTTGATTTGGTTTCCTAATTTTTCAGTGATTTTTTGCCATCCTATCCAATCTTCTTCGTCTAATGGGTCCTCAATAGAAAATATAGGATATTTTTTTACTAGATTGCTCCACATATCAATCAATTCATCTGATGACAATTGTATATTTTTCTTCGGCATTCTATATTGGAAGGTACCGTTTTTTTCGCCAGACTTCCACTCTGTTGCTGCTACATCCAAGGAAATTTTGAAGTCCTTTTTTACTTCATAACCTGCATCTGATATAGCCTCCATAATCAAATCAAGTGCCTCCTCTTCTCCTGATAAATCCGGTGCGAAACCGCCTTCGTCTCCTACCGCCACAGACAATTTTTTGACTTTTAAAATTTTCTTTAAACTGTCATACACTTCTGTACACCATCTTAATCCTTCCTTAAAGCAGCAAGCCCCCACAGGTAAAATCATAAATTCCTGTACATCAATATTGTTAGATGCATGCACTCCACCATTCAAAATGTTCATCATGGGAATCGGAATCCTTCCACCACTTATTCCTCCAATGTATTTATATTCTGGAATATTTAATGCTCTTGTGCAAGCCTTCATATTGGCAATTGACACTGCCAAAATTGCATTTGCGCCTAACTTTTTCTTATTGTTAGTCTCATCAAGATTAATCATTATTTCGTCTATTTTTCTTTGTCTTAAAGCATTTCTACCTTCTAATGCCGGAAAAATTTCTTCGTTAATATTTTTTACTGCTTTTTCTACACCTTTTCCATTATATCTTTTGTCTTCATCTCTAAGCTCCACTGCCTCAAATTGTCCTGTAGATGCACCTGATGGCACGTCTGCTCTTCCTGTAAACAATTCCCCTGCTTTTCCGTCTATCTTTACTGTAACTTCTGCCTCTACGGTAGGATTTCCCCTTGAATCTAATACTTCTCTTCCTCTTATGTCTACTATTTTCAAATATTTGTACATACTAATCTCCATTCCTTTCCTTTTTATCAAGGCATAAATAGTAATAATTTTATTTTTTTCATACCAATCTCCATTCCAACGCCTTTAATCGTAGGCACAAATAATAATGATTTTTTTCAATCTAATCTACCATTCCACACCTTTGACTGACGTCACAAATAGTAATAAAAAATTTATTTTTCAATCTAATCACCTTGACTTTTTTGATTAGTATGTGCAAAAAAAAGAGACTTTATTCGATATCAAATTATCAAACAAAATCTCTTTTAATTATATAATATTTAATTATATGTTTATCATATTAATATCTATCCAGTATATTAATGTATGCATTTATTCATAAAAATCTCCATTCCGCTGCCTTTGGCGAACAGTACAAATAGTAATGAAAAACTTATTTTTCATACTAATCTCCATTTTGACGCTTTTGGCTGACTACAGAAATAGTAATGAAATTTTTTCAATCTAATCAACTCAAGAAATAATTATTTTACAAGAAGTGATTTTCCTGTCATTTCTACCGGTTGCTCCATTCCCATAAGTTCAATTAAAGTAGGAACAATATCAGCTAACACTCCACCTTCTCTTAATTTGTAAGTAGGATCAGCATTTACAAGGATAAATGGAACCGGATTAGTAGTATGAGCTGTGAATGGTTCACCTGTATCGTAATCAACAAGCTGTTCTGCATTTCCATGGTCAGCACAAATAAACATCTGTCCATTCATTTCCTTTATAGCTTCTACTGCTTTTCCAACACATTCATCTACTGCCTCTACTGCAGCTATTGCAGCATCCTTAACACCTGTATGTCCTACCATATCAGGGTTAGCAAAGTTCACAATAATTACATCATATTTGTTTGAGCGTATTGCTTCACAAAGTTTTTCGCAAACCGTAGGAGCACTCATTTCAGGCTTTAAGTCATATGTTGCTACTTCTTTAGGTGAATTTACAAGTATTCTGTCCTCACCTTCGTTAGGTTCTTCAACACCACCATTAAAGAAGAATGTAACATGTGCATATTTTTCTGTTTCAGCAATTCTTGCCTGTGTCATATTATGTGCAGCAAGATATTCGCCAAATGTATTTGTAACTTCAACTTTTTTGAATGCAACTAATTTGTTAGGAATTGTAACATCATATTCTGTAAAACATACAAATACAAGATCAAGTTTCTTTTCTCTGTCAAATCCTGTAAAATCATCGGCACAGAATGCTCTTGTAATCTGACGTGCTCTGTCTGGTCTAAAGTTACAGAATATTACTGAATCTCCATCTTTAATACTTTCTCCACCTTCAATTACTGTAGGAAGCATAAATTCATCTGTTACTTCATTAGCATACGAATTCTTGATTGCCTCAACCGGGTTAGTTTCCTTAACGCCTTCTCCCTTTGTAATTGCAGCATAAGCTTTTTCTACTCTATCCCAGTTGTTATCTCTGTCCATTGCATAGTAACGACCTGAAATAGTAGCAACCTTACCAACACCGATTTCTGCCATCTTATCAACCATCTGCTGCATATAATCTGCTGCTGATGCAGGAGGTGTATCTCTACCATCTAAGAATGCATGAAGATAAACTTTTTCAATGCCAAATCTCTTTGCCATTTCGATAGCTCCATACATATGTGTATTATGGCTATGAACACCACCATCTGACAAAAGTCCAAATAAATGTAAAGCACTATTGTTCTTCTTTACATTTTCCATAGCTTTTACTAATTCTTCGTTTTTAAAGAATGTTCCATCTTCTATTTCCTTAGTAATTCTTGTTAATTCCTGGTATACGATTCTTCCTGCACCCATATTAAGGTGTCCTACTTCTGAATTACCCATCTGTCCATCAGGAAGTCCTACTGCCATACCGCTAGCCTGTCCTTCAACAAAAGGATATTCTGACATAAGTTTATCCATAACCGGTGTTTTTGCGATAGCAACCGCATTGCCATCTGCATTTTTGTTTAATCCATAACCGTCTAATATCATTAATACTGTTGGTTTCTTGCTCATTCTTAATCTCGTATAATCCAATTATCTAATATGAGATAACCAGACATACATTTCCTTTCTTTATATTTTTGTTATCTTAAAGGAACTTATTTGTCCCTCCTTTTTGTGTATATATTTTGCAATTGCAAAATCCATAAATAGCATATACTTAGTTTTTTCAATTGTCAAACTCAAATTAGTTTTATTGACTTAATTCTAATTGGTTTTATTATATTAATTCACCTTATTATCTTAACTAATCAACTTTATTATCTTAATTTTTTGGAATACCATAAAAGATTTCTCCGGTACTAAGTTTTACTCCAACGCCATTTGTACGGTTCTTCGTTCCACTATTTCTAAAATACAAAATGTCATATCCTGCATAATTAGAATTCTCATCATCTCCACAATTAATAGCCTTGTTCTTAAGCATCATTTCTGTTTCCTTTTTTGTGATTTTAACCGTAACCGCCTTGTAACAGCTTCCGCCTCCTACATTGCTCTTTCTAATAAAATACACAGGATTTCTATTTATATTCTTAAATGTATTTCCTGTTATAGTTATTTTTTCTATACCACTTCCGGCAATAGCATGTCTTCCTGCACTGTAACTTTGATTGCTCTTGTTTCCTATATTTTCAAATATATTATTTCTAATTACAGTATTTTTCCAACTCAAAACATAAATACCATTGTCATAATTATTTTTAAACGTATTATTTTCTATAGTAATTTTTTGATGATAGATCTGTTTTCCCTTATTATTTTCTGAATATTTATGAGAACCTACACCTCTGCTCATACCATCAAAAACATTGTTTGCTATTCTGATATTTTTACATGGTGTCTTATCCTGTTTTACCCATTGTGCTGACAATCCACCTGTCTTTTTATCTGCAAGGTCAATATTAATAGCCTCTTTTACATAATATTTGCTCAGTGTAGAAGCTTTTCCCTTTTCAAAAGTACAATCATGTATATACACCTTGTTTGTGCCATTTACCTCAATATAATGTCCACCATTCATTCCTTTGAAGGTAATTCCTGATATTTCTATATTTTTATTATGTGCTGCTGTTATCGCAACGCCACCAACACCTTTCATGTCAAAGACAACTTTTCCCTTTGCAATGAACTTAACATTTTTTGAACCATTGTATTTTGACACGCTGGCTACTTTTCTGCCTTTATCTCTAGGACATATATTCCACATAGATGTTGTTGCCTTAATATCGGTTCTGCCTGTTTTCATAATTTTTTGGAACACTACACCATCTTCAAATATAATTGTTACATTTGAAGGCACATATATGGCATTAGTGATTTTATAGGTTCCTTTTTTTATTGTTAAAGTTCCGCCACCTGCTTTTTGCATTTTTTCCAAATACAAATTCAATCCGGAAAAATCTTTTATATATTTAGTATAGTATCTTCCATAGCTCTTTTTAACTTCTTTTGTAAGTTTATTTGGAGTAACCGTATAATTTACTTTTGCATGCGCTGTATTTGTAAAAGTTATTGAAAATGCCAAAAACGCCACTAACAAAACTAATCCTTTAATTATATTTTTCATTATAATCTCCATTCCACCGCTTTTAACTAACGGCACAATTAGTGATGAATGTTATATTTTCTAAACCTCATTCTATTCACTCATAAAAAAGGCCACTCAATTATTAATATACAAAAATCAAATGGCCTTTAAAGTCTTTTATGCATTATTGCGTTCAAAACACAATAAATATATTATTTATTATAGTTAACAATTTTTCCAAAGTCAGCTTTTAAGCTGGCACCGCCGACAAGACCACCATCAATGTCAGGTTTTGCCATTAATTCTGCTGCATTTGAAGCATTCATAGAACCGCCATACTGAATTCTGATAGCTGCTGCTGTAGCATCATCATAAATTTCTGCGATACATTCTCTGATAGCTGCACAAACTTCTTCAGCTTGGTCTGATGTAGCAGTCATACCTGTTCCAATAGCCCAGATTGGTTCATATGCGATTACTGCTGTAGCTGCCTGTTCTGCAGTTACATTTAAGAATGCAATCTTAATCTGCTGACGGATAAAGTCAATAGTAACACCCTGTTCTCTCTGTGTAAGTGATTCACCACAGCAGATAATTGGTGTAATACCATGTTCGAAGGCCTTAAGAACCTTCTTATTTACTGTTTCATC
>CAYWUE010000058.1:0-12883 GCA_964461415.1 uncultured Eubacterium sp. | reverse complement strand
AACAGCGGCTTATAGCCGCAGAGCAAACCACCAGCTGAGCTGGTGGTCATGATTGCAAAAAAACAAGTTGGACACTTTAGGACAGCTTAGGACAAATAGGACAAAGGAGAACGAACAATGGGCGGTAGAGGACAAAATTTAAGCAAGCAAAGTGGTATAAATTTAGATTATGAAAAACATTCTGATATATGGACTTATAGACATCAAAAGCAAAATGAACGTTTTGTTGATAATGTAAACCAGACCATAAGAGAAATGGGAGAAACATATAATGAGTTAAACAGCGTTATAAATGATGTTTATATCGCAAAAACAAAGGGCAGAGGTGCTAAAAGTGTTATGGCATTTTGGAACAGTGCAGGAGAGTTGGGTATTAATAAGAATTTCGGAAACATTGATAAAATGGCTAGTGCGTATGAAAAGGAGGTTAAAAGTGGCTTTACCCTAGCAACGGTACTAAAACAGCAGAGCAGGCAGTAATTGCACACGAACTAGGGCATAGCTTAACAACTCTAGCACAGCAGAAAACAGGTGCAAAGAGTTTTGATGATGTTGCACATAGAATTATGAAGGACAGTCAAAAGATACTTAACAATCAAGCAGGGAAAAGGAAGTACCAGAATACAACGAAGATAGCAAACGCTATCAGTGGCTATGCAAAAGAAAACAATGCAGAGTGCATAGCAGAAGCAACAGCAGATGTGTACTGCAACGGAAGAAAAGCCAAAACAGAAAGCAAGGCAATAGTTAAGGCATTAAAGAAATTAATCAAGTAGTACAGTGTAGGTGATAGTATGGGTGGACGTGGTGCAAGTAGTGGTATAAGCGTTAAGGGTAAGAGGTACGGAACGGAGTATAAAACTCTAGCACAATTTGGAGAAATCAAAATAGTACAAATAAAAGACGGTCGTGCAACCACACCACCGATGGAAACAATGCGTTACGGAAGAGTTTATGCAACGATAGATAAAAAAGGGGATATCAAGCATATCACTTTTTATGATGCTAACGGAGAACGCAACAAACAAATTGATGTAAAAGGGCATAGTCACGATGGGTTGTCGCCACATACTCATATAGGATATGAACATAATGAAATCAATACTAGAGCATTAACAAGACAGGAACAACAGTATGCAGATGCTTTACTCAAAAAGTGGGAAAATAAAAGAAAGCACTTGAAAATATAATGTATTGATGTTATATTGAATTTGCAAGTATTAGTTTAGGAAGGAGAACACTACGTTATAACTTTGGTGAATATCCAAAAAGTAGAGGGTTCGGTGCTAATCCGAAAGCTTGCAGAAGGACACATAATGTGTCCTTTTTTTGTACAGAAAAGAGGTGATACAATGGGAAAACGTATACAAGACTTAACACCAGAAGAAAGACGAGAAGCTAATTGAGTTATACCTAAATAATATGAAACTATGCAAAAAATGGAGTAAATATGCAAAAAGCATATTCGTCAGAAAAGACAAAATTAAGTGCCTAAAAATATATATGCTAATTTATGATATGCAAAAAAAATCCTTTAAGATAAAATATAATTAAGAAAAACAAAGGAGATAAAGGCATGATAAGAATTGACAATAAAAAGATTGGGAAATTTTTAGAAAAGTTAATTAAAGAAAAGTATGGGACAGCGAGAAGATTTTGTGGCAAATATTTGGAAATTCTAGGTGAGGAAGAAACAGGTGACAATTTAAAAAATCTAGAAAACAGAATTTCACAAATAAAGAAAGGTAATAAAGGCATACAAATAGATGATTTGCCAATATTTTCGGAGCTATTAGGTGTTACATACGAACAGATTTTAGGTGGTGGGCTAGACGATGAAAATTCGAAGAATTGTATAATCGAAAGACAAAATAATCACTCTATAGCTCAAATATATGATGAGAAACAGTGGCAGGCTTATATCGATAAGAAAGAAAAGCCTATTCTGTATGCAGATGAATATGGGAAAAACATTTTGGATTATGCATTAGAATTTGAGAATTATGAATTCATAAAATTTTTGGTAGATAACGGATATGTTTGGTTCGTTAATGAAAATGAAAAAATGTCCGCGCATTTAGGATTTGGGGCTGGAACTAGTATCAAAAAGTGCAGCTTTTCAAGGGATGAAATGGGTATGTACAGTAGAATAGGTGATACAAAGGATTTGTATTGCATAGGTTGTTCGCAAGAATTACAGGAGAAGTTAAGAATTGGAATCATACATATAGCATTAAAAAATAAAGACATAGATATGTTAGAACGAATGAAAGCTAGAGAAATACCTGAATTATATTGGGATACAAATGGATATGATGCAAGAATGTCGGATGACAATTCAAAATTAGATGATAAATTGATATCAAATATAGTTAGTTCAAATGAGCAAATAATAGATTATTTTACAGATTCTTTTGAAATAGAAAGTGTTGGTAATAGAAAAGAAAAAAACATATTTATATTTCCGTATATGACTCAATTATTGGATAGGATGATTGATAATAATTGTGAATATACAAAAATGACATTGGAAAAGATATTGAAACATAATAATAATGTTTTTATGAAATTACACCAAATGTTGGCAGAGTTTGAAGAGGCTTATGTGGAGTATTTTGGTGAACATCAATATTATGATGATGACGAGATTCGGGAGCTGATTAGAAAAAAAGAAAGAGAAAAGTTTTTGAAAGATAAGACAAATTACGTAAAACTACAAATGAGAAATTTAGCACAAAATTATGATAATGAAAATATAATAGACATTTTGTGCTGGTTCTCACCATTGTTTAACAAAGAACTTGTTACTAATATTGTTAAGGTAAATAAAAGCTCTAAAGATAAGGAGATTAACGAATTAATAAATCAAATTAACAATAAGTATAAAGAAATATTAAATTTGTGTCGTGAATAATGGTTGTGGTTACAGATATCTATTTTAGTTGTTATTTTATGGCAAAAGAAATACAAAATAATTGAGAAATTTTAAGAGGTTAGGAGAAAATTATGGAAGAGAATACTAAGAAAAAAATTAATATAAAATTTATACTGATTGCAGTGATTATTTTGGGTGTGATAGTTGCAGGTGTAATTGGAGCATTTGCTGTAAAATCAAAAAATGAACAAGAAGCAAAGAAGAAGCAGCAAGAGCAGCAATCTAAGAAACAGGAGCAGTTAGATAATTATTATAGCAATCTTGAAGAAGCAGTATATACTATGCTAACAGGTGCAGCTGAAGCTGAAAAACTAGGAAATTTGATTGTAAATGTATGGTCGAATTCAATTTATGAAAGAGAAGATGAGGCGACTGACATCTATACGATAGAAAATGGAGAGTTTTTAGATGATTTCAATGATGCTTTGGGAAATTTGTTTGCAAGTGATGAATATGTAGAACAGGTTGAGGTTATAGAAGATAATAAGGAGTCAGTTACGGATTTAATGAAGAAACTCACAAATCCTATGGATGAATATAAAGAGACTTATAGTTTGGTAGAAAAATACTATGAATCATATCTTAAATTTGTAAAACATGTTGTAAATTCAGAAGGAAGTTTAAATGATTTTTCAGATGAGTTTAGCGAATTAGATGACGAGGTTATAGGCTATTATGAAAAGTTAAAATTATATCTCGAGTAATATTTCTTACATAAACTAAAAATAGATATTGTATTAGTGAATATAGGTTTGTAAACATATATAATTAGTTCATAAATAAAGTAGATGAAAAGGTTGTAAGTTCAAATGCAAATGAATTTACAGCCTTTTTTGAATATATAGGGTAAAATTAAGTTTACTTTTTTAAGCTATTTGTAAAAAAATGAAATTTTAAATTTTTGCCTAGCGATGTATCTTCGATAATATAAAAAGAGCATTTAATTATGCTTGTATTGATTTATTATGTATTTTACATCTTTTTCCTTAGAGGCTGAGTGACCAACAATAATGTTGTATTCAGTTGCTCTGATGGAATTAATCAGCTCTAGTGCTTCATCGCTGCTTTTTTGACTAACAGTAATCATTTGACCATTGATGAGAGTAAAATTAATAGAGTATTGTGGTACTTTTTGTTTAGGTTTCCAGGATATAATACCAAGTCTATAGCACCATACAACTTTATCTAGTGGGATTATAGAAATTTTGGAACGTCCTAAATCTATAAAATAATTGTCTGTAATATACATTGAATTAATTTGAATGTAATTATCAGTTAATAATTCATTCTGAGCTTTGATTATAATATCTTTTTGAGAAGTTTTGTTAAAAAAACTGCATACAGGGTAGAATTCAGGTTTTAAAAAACCTATTAGTGCTCTTGAAAAATTAAGAATAGCCTTAAACAATATAACTAAACTTATTATTAAAAAAATTAAATAAAAATAAGGATGATAATCTGCACAACTTAAAACGAAGTTAGCAGAAACTTTTGAAATTCCATTTTCACTCCAGTTTAGGTCCTTAGAAAAGGCGGAAAGCATATTTTTGTATGCTTTGTCAGGAGAAACAACCTTTGCACAAAAATTATAATTAGTGAGCTCGTTGCCAAGATTTTCTTCCATTGGAATAAGTACAAAAATACATTGGTTGTTTTTAAGAGCATAGTAATATCCATATTGTTTACCGATTTTAGGAGATAGATTATATCCCGTGTAATATAGCTTGTCCACAGTTACATTTAAATAAGAAGAATCACTTTGGATGTTGTAGATGTTATTTATCTTTTGTGGAGAAAAAATATCTGAAAATGGACATTTAATTAATAAAAAAAATATCACAATTATAAAAATAAAAGGTATAACAAGTTTACTTTTACATAAATTTTTTATATTTTGAAAAATATTTATCATAAAAATCTCCATTCTGCAGCTTTTGTCTAGTGGCACAAATAGTAATGAAAATTTATTTTTCACACTATCCTCATTTCTTTGATGCTAATTTATTACAAGTATAAATGACAAAATTAGTTTTATCAAGGTTGCGTTTAAAATGGTTTATTGGTAGAATGAAGAAGATTATATGAGGTGATAAAATATGGAAAGTTATACTGGTTTTGCTCAGGTATATGACAAATTTATGGATAACATTGATTATGATGGTTGGTGTGAATATCTAAAAATGTTATTGAATGAATATGGAATTGATGAAAAAAATGGAAATGTATATGGAAACAACATAGTTCTTGATATGGGATGTGGAACCGGAAATATCACGAGTCGACTTTCAACAATGGGCTATGATATGATAGGCATTGACAATTCGCAGGAAATGCTTAATATTGCCTTGGAAAAAAGAAAAGAAGACAATATTTTATATTTATGTCAGGATATGAGAGAATTTGAACTTTATGGTTCTGTAGCTGCAATTGTAAGTATTTGTGATTCTATTAATTACATTACGGAATATGAAGATTTGATAGATATTTTTAGATTGGTTAATAATTATTTGGACCCTGGTGGGGTTTTTATATTTGATCTTAAAACAGCACACCTATATAAAAGTATAGGAGAAGCGATAATTGCAGAGGATAGAGAGGATTGCAGTTTTATTTGGGACAATTATTTTGATGAATCGGATAATATCAATGAATATCAGCTTTCCATTTTTGTAAAGGGAGAAGATGGAAGATATGATAAATTTACGGAAGAACATTACCAGAGAGCATATTCAGTTGAAGAAATAAAACAGGCACTAGAAATAGCAGGATTAAAATTTGTGACCGCATATAATGCTTTTACAAAGGATAACGTTTCAGAAGATAATGAAAGAATATATGTGATAGCACAAAAGACGCAGAAATAAATGCGTAATATTGCAACAATAAATAATAATTTATTATATCTTTTATAAAAAGTAATTATTTATAATATTAAATATACATGATATAAAACAAAGAATGTTAAATTAATAATTTTATGTAAAAAGAAAGAGGTACCGAGAAATATGGATTATATAGTTAGAGCAACAGCAGCAAATCAGCAGATTAGAGCATTTGCGATTACATCTAAGGAAATGGTTGAAACAGCAAGAAAACATCATAATACAAGCCCGGTTGCTACTGCAGCTTTAGGGCGATTATTAACAGGTGGAGCAATGATGGGGGTTATGATGAAGGGTGAGAAAGATATGCTCACGCTGATGATGAAAGGAGATGGCCCTATTAATGGAGTTACTGTTACAGCTGACTCAAAAGGTAATGTTAAAGGATATGTGGGAAATCCAAATGTATTAATTCCTGCTAATTATGCTGGAAAATTAGATGTTGGAGCAGCTATCGGTTATGGAACATTGACTGTAATTAAGGATATGGGACTTAAGGAACCTTACGCCAGCCAAGTACCTTTGGGAACTAGTGAGGTAGCAGAAGATTTGACTTACTATTTTGCAAAATCAGAGCAGGTGCCTACAGCAGTAGCTCTTGGTGTGCTTATGTCAAAGGATAATACGGTTAAGCAGGCAGGTGGATTCATTATTCAGTTGATGCCCTTTGCGTCTGAGGAGATTATCACTGCGCTAGAGGAAAGAATTTCAAAGATTACATCTGTAACAGATATGCTTGAAAAAGGAATGACTCCGGAAGATATTTTAAAGGAAGTTATGGGAGATATGGATGTTGAGTTTACTGACAGAATTGATACAGGATTTAAATGCAATTGCAGCAAGGAAAGAATAGTAAAGGCACTATCAGGAATAAGCAAGAAAGAGCTTGACGAAATTATAAATGATGGAAAAGAAATAGAAGTAAAGTGTGATTTTTGTAACACAAGTTATAAATTTAGTATTGAAGAACTTAAAACTATGAGAAAGCAGTATAAATAAAAAAATGGATTTGAAAAACTACATAAATAGAAAAATTTGTTTTGAAAAAGAACTAGACTTTCAGGCTTTAGAGTGCTAAAATACGAAAGTAAGAAGAAGTTTCTCTCAAGGAGGCGTGAAAATGAGTAAAAAAATCAGAACAACTGAAGTTGACCATCTTTTTGATGCAATTCTAACATTAGAAAATAAAGAAGAATGTTATACTTTTTTTGAAGATGTATGTACGGTCAATGAATTACTTTCTATATCACAGAGATATGAAGTAGCTAAGATGTTAAGAGAAGGAAAGACCTATCTTGATATTTCTAATGCAACAGGAGCATCTACTGCTACAATAAGCCGAGTTAATCGTTCGCTTAATTATGGAAATGATGGATACGATATGGTGTTAGAAAGAGTGCTAGATAATAAGTAAATAAGCGTAAAATAAAAGAAAGAATCTTATGGTAATGAGATTCTTTCTTTTATTTTATTGGAAACTATAAGCTGCAAAATTGTTTTATTATAGAATGATTTTACAAGCATTTTTAGTTATCCTTTTCATTGTCTTTGTTTTTATCTTTTTCTTTGATTTTTTCCTTATCTTTGTTTTTATCTTTGACCGGTTCAGATTCTTCCGGCAAAGAATCTATAAGCTGTTCAATTAATCTTTTTCTTATATATATGTCATAGCTTAGAGCTGCAATTAGACCGATGGTATCAAGTGAATCTTTATCAGAAGATTCTAGCTGTTCAAAAATATGTTTAGAATTAATCGCTTCTTCTAGCAATGATTCTGTTGGATTGTCTTTTTTTATATAATCAATAAATGCGTTAGTTAAATCCTGAAGATTATTGCTGTTGTCTTTATTTTTGTAATAATCTTTTACTAATGGCGCTAAAATTGTTGTTACATCATTTATGGAAATAACATTTTTAAGGAAAAATATAATTGTCAATAGAAGAATATGATCTTTGGAATATTTCTTCTTTTCCGGTGGAGGCAACAATCTGCTTTTGGCATAGTTGTTAATCATTGTTTTTGTTAATAATTTGTCGTCTTTGTGTCTTTTAGAAGAACTGAATTTCCCATTAAGATAGGTCGTTACCTGATCCATGTACAAGTCAATATTTGGAACATCATCAATGTTAAAAGTTTTTATTTCTTCTAATACATCGTTTATTAATTTTTCTGAGTTCATAAAAATCTCCGTTCTGCTGCCTTTGGCTGGCTGCACAAATAGTAATGAATTTTTTGATTTTTAATCTAATATCCATTCTATTGTTTACTTTTAGAAAGTATATCTGAAACATTTTATCATAAATGTCAGAAACTAATTTTGTGAAATCTATGAATAAGAATAACACGTAGTATTGAAAACTACAAGATACAAAAATGATAATTTGTCAAACGGAGACAAAAATGCAGAAATAAAAATGACAATTTGTAAATAATTTTTAAAGCAAGAATTGAAAATGGTAGAAATGTAAGAATCGAAAATGTTGAATAGGTTACAAAATAATAAATAGCAGAAACAAAAATCGAAAATGTTGTTGCAGAAACAAAAAAACAAAAATCGAAAATGTGTTCTTTATTCTTAAGATGGAATATGTTAAAATGATAAATAATATTGTGGGAAGTCACATGGGAAATACTATGAATGGAGAAATAGATGAAAGATATATATAATACATTAAATGTCATGCAGCAGTTAGCTGTATATCATACAGAGGGCCCGTTGCTTATCTTAGCAGGAGCAGGTTCAGGAAAAACTAGAGTATTGACGCACAGAATTGCCTACCTTATAGAAGAAAAAAATGTTCAGCCATATAATATTATGGCTATAACTTTTACAAATAAGGCGGCAGGTGAAATGAGAGAACGTGTCAATAAAATCGTTGGTTTTGGCGCTGAGCAGGTTTGGGTTAGTACTTTTCACTCAGCCTGTGTAAGAATACTCAGACGCTATATTGACAGAATAGGCTATAGCAATGATTTTACTATCTATGATACAGAAGATCAGAAGAAATTATTAAAAGAGGTAATTAAAAATCTAAATCTTGATTCTAAAATGTATAAGGAAAATGCTGTTCTTGGAAAAATATCAGATTTTAAAAATAAACTTATAACAACAGGAGAAGTTGCTCAAATGGCACAGTCGGATTATAAAATTATGAATTTATCTAGGATTTATAATAATTATCAGGAGGCTCTTAGTAAGAATAATGCCTTAGATTTTGATGATTTGATTATGAAAACTGTTATATTGTTTAAGAAATGTCCGGATGTGTTAGAAGGTTATCAAGAGAGATTTAAGTATATTATGGTAGATGAGTACCAAGATACTAATGCTGCTCAGTTTGCCTTTATTAAATTGTTAGCTTCTAAGTACAAAAATCTGTGTGTTGTAGGTGATGATGATCAGTCTATTTATAAATTCAGAGGTGCAGATATTTCTAATATCCTGCAGTTTGAAAAAAATTTTAATAATGCGAGAGTAGTAAAATTAGAACAAAATTATCGTTCGACAAAGACCATCCTTGAAGCAGCAAATGAAGTAATACACAATAATATAGGAAGAAAAGATAAAACTCTTTGGAGTGATAATGAGCAGGGGGATAAAATAGACTTATATCAGGCAGACGATGGATATGCAGAAGCTGATATGGTTGCATCCGCAATTAAAGAAAAAGTAGATTATGGAAAGGCAGATTATAGTGATTATGCTATTTTGTACAGAACCAATGCGCAATCTAGAGCATTAGAAGAAAAACTGTTACTTAGAAATATTCCTTATAAAATTATTGGTGGACAAAATTTCTACCAGAGAAAAGAAATAAAGGATATTTTGGCTTATTTGAAAATTGTCTGCAATGCAACTGATGATATAGCTGTTGAGCGTATCATCAATGTACCGAAAAGAGGTATCGGAGCCACGTCGATTGTTAAAGCAAAAGATTTTTCAAGAGCATATGGGATGAATTTGTATGAATCATTATTAGATGTAAAAAATATTCCGGGATTGGAAAGGGCAGCGACAAAAATTGGGAAGTTCACCGATTTGATTGAGAATTTTAGAGTATTGCAGGAACGTGTAAGTTTAAAAGAATTGGTGAATGAGATTTTAGACGAAACAGGATATGTAGCAGAACTTGTGGCTGAGAACACAGATGAGGCTAAAGGACGAATAGAAAATATTAGTGAATTAATTACAAAAGTAACTGAATATGAGGAAAATACTGATAATCCTAATCTTGCAGAATTTTTAGAAGAGGTAGCTTTAGTATCAGAAATAGACAATTTATCAGACGATAGCAGTTATGTTGTATTAATGACAGTACACAGTGCAAAAGGTCTTGAATTTCCTAATGTTTTTCTCTGCGGAATGGAAGATGGATTATTTCCAGGTTATATGAGCATAATGGCAGAAGATAAGGATGAGTTAGAAGAAGAAAGACGACTTTGTTATGTGGCGATAACAAGAGCTATGAAACATTTGACAATAAGTTATGCTAAAAGGAGAATGATTCGTGGCGAAAATCAGTATAACGTCATATCAAGATTTATAAAAGAGATACCAATGAAGCTGGTTAATAGTAAAAATGTTACGGATAGAGTTGCAGCAAGTTATGAAAAGAAGCCTTCATTCAGTGGCTTTGGTGGCTATGAAGGTTCACTAAATTATGGTGGCGGTTCAGGTTACATGGGTACAAATTACAGTAACAATAGAAGCTTTGTGGCAAACGAACACAAAAGCGCCTATAGAACCATGGCTAAAAAACCTGCCTATAATACAGCAAGTAACAGCGGATTTGGAAAGCAGTTTGTGGTGACAAAATCTGACATAGATTATGTCGTTGGAGACAGAGTAAAACATGTGAAATTTGGAGAAGGAACAGTTCTTGGAATAGAAGATGGACCACGCGATTATCAGGTTACAGTGGAATTTGACACTTCAGGTCAAAAAATGATGATGGCATCCTTTGCAAAACTGAAAAAAATCTAGTAAATGTTATTTATATTTGGTATAATATTGGTAAATATAAGTAGTAGAGGATTTTCAAAGATTTATTGTTAATATATGATTTGCTTTAATAGTAACAATAACATAATTTGGCAGGTTTATGTATAGAGTTTGTTATTGGCAATATGAGCAAAAAATAAAAGTTAAGCAATATGAATTTCGAAGAAAGGAGAATAATTCATTATCTTATAAGTAGTGAATTAAAAGTGATAGAATGGAAGAATTAATTAAGGGCGTTAAAATAGGAAAACTTTTAACAAAGGATGAAAAGAAGAACGAGACAAAAAAGATTATTGGAATTGTTTTAGGAGTTATTACTGTAATTGCTGCGATTGCAGGTGGTGCATATTGCATTTATAAATTTGTTAATAGAGATTATTATGATGACTTTGAGGATGATTTTGAAGATCTCTTCGAGGAAGATGATGAAGACGATTTCGAAGAAGAATAAAAAATCTTCGGTGAATAAGGTTATAAAAGCAGTAGCCGGTTATTAGGTTGCTGCTTTGTTATATTATAGGAGGCAATATGAAAAAAGGTGTTGAATATACAGGAGTTGTAACAAAAATTAATTTTCCAAATAAGGGAGAAGTAGATTGTGGCGAGGCCGGAGTAGCTACGGTGAAGGGAACGTTGCCAGGGCAGAAGGTCAGATTTGTAGTGTCTAAAAAACGCGCCGGCAAACCATATGGAAGACTTTTAGAGATTATAGAAAAGTCACCGCTTGAAAATGCAAAGCCACAGTGTCCACATTTTGAAGAATGTGGTGGATGTACATATCAGACTATGGATTATGACAACCAGGCTGATATTAAGATGAATATGATTAAGAATATTTTGGATGAGGCTGTTAAGGGAGAGTATGAGTTTGAAGGATTACTTAGAAGCCCGATCCAGTGGAAATATCGCAACAAGATGGAGTTTTCCTTTGGTGATGAGTTTAAAGATGGACCATTAGCTTTAGGAATGCATAAAAGAAACAGCTTTCATGATATTGTGACAGTAGATGAGTGTCAGATTGTCCACGAAGATTACAATAAAATTCTCAGATGCGTTTTGGATTATTGCGCAGAAAGAGATTTACCTTTTTATCATAAATTAAGGCATGATGGTTACTTAAGACATTTGTTGGTGCGTCGTACAACAAAAACACAGCAGTTGTTAGTGGGAATTGTAACTACAACGGACGAAGAGATGGAGAAAAAAGCAGACTGGACAGGATTGGTTAATGCGTTGCAGGAATTAGATTTGGAAGCAAAGCTTTGTGGTGTTATGCATATTATCAATGATGGACTTGCAGATATGGTTAGAAGCGATGAAACCAGAGTGCTTTATGGTCAGGAATATGTTTATGAGGAATTGCTTGGGCTAAAGTTTAAGATTTCTGTATTTTCGTTCTTCCAGACCAATTCTCTTGGAGCGGAGGTTCTCTATTCAAAGGCTAGAGAATATGTTGGAGAAACCAAGGATAAACTAATTTTCGATTTATATAGTGGCACAGGAACTATTGCTCAGATATTAGCACCGGTGGCGAAAAAAGTAGTTGGTGTAGAAATTATAGAGGAGGCTGTGCAGGCAGCAAAAGTTAATGCAAGTCTTAATGGTCTGGATAATTGTGAATTTATTGCCGGAGATGTTCTAAAGGTGATTGATGAATTAAAGGACAAACCTGACCTGATTGTATTGGACCCGCCGAGAGATGGCATTAATCCTAAAGCATTACAGAAGATAATAAATTTTGGTGTAGATAAAATAGTTTATATAAGCTGCAAGCCTACTAGTCTTGCAAGAGATTTAGAAATGCTTCAGGACAAGGGATATAAGGTAGAAAAAGCTTGTGCTGTAGATATGTTTTGCGGCACATATCATGTGGAGACGGTAGCCTTGCTGTCAAGAAAAGATAAATAATAGGCTGAAAAGTATTGAAATCAAGGGATTTTGAGTTTTATCAAAAAATGCAGATTTGCAAAAATGCTATTTTCCCTTGATTTTTCAATAGTTTCATAGTCTCAATTTACATAGGGTGGAGTTTCAAAACTACTTTTTTCAGTGCTGAGTGAATA
>CAYWUE010000057.1:0-12889 GCA_964461415.1 uncultured Eubacterium sp. | reverse complement strand
GGGTGTTGTTTAAAGAAAGCTGTTAATAAACGTTCACTTAAAGTTGACATTTAGAGTTATATAGGGTTTTCCACTTGTTTTTTGTCAAAAAGTAGTTTAAAATATAGTTTGACGGAGTGTAAAAAATACTTACACTAAATGATCGATTTTGGTACAAGGAGTGACTTATGATTTCAAATCAGATTTTACAGAATACAATAGAAGGTATAAAAAATATTTCAAGAGTAGATTTGCATGTGGCAGATATAGATGGAAATATAATTGCCAGCACTTCCCAGCTTGGAGAAGAGTTTGGACATGCTATAATGAGTTTTGTTACATCACCGGCAGACAGTCAGGCAGTACAGGAATATCAGTTCTTTAAGGTATATGATGAAAATCAGTTAGAACTTATTCTTATAGCTCAGGGTGCAAGTGATGATGTATTTATGGTTGGAAAGATGGCTGCTTTCCAGATTCAGAATTTGCTTGTAGCATATAAAGAAAGATTCGACAAAGATAACTTTATCAAAAACTTATTGTTAGATAATCTTTTGCTGATTGATATATACAATAGATCAAAAAAATTGCATATTAATGTAGATGCAAGAAGATGTGTATGTATTATCGAAACAAAAAATGAAAAAGACAGTATGGCATTAGAAACAGTTAGAACTTTATTTGCAGGCAGCAAGAAAGACTTTATTACTGCAGTAGATGAAAAGAGTATTATACTTGTTAAAGAGTTAGAAGAAAAACAAGGATACGAAGATATTGAAAAAATATCAAGAACTATTGTTGATATGCTTAACACAGAGGCAATGGTTAAGGCTACAGTTGCATATGGAACTATTGTTAAAGAAATCAAAGAAGTGTCACGTTCATATAAAGAAGCAAGAATGGCACTGGATGTAGGAAAGATTTTCTTTAGTACAAAGAATGTTATTGCTTACAATAATCTAGGAATTGGACGATTAATATATCAGTTACCTATTCCACTTTGCAAGATGTTTATAAAGGAGATTTTTGAAGGAAAGTCCCCTGACGAGTTTGATGAAGAAACATTAACGACAATTAATAAGTTCTTTAAAAACAGCTTGAATGTATCTGAGACATCAAGACAGTTATACATTCATAGAAATACATTGGTATATAGACTTGATAAATTGCAAAAGAGTACAGGACTTGATTTGAGAGTATTCGAAGATGCAATTACATTTAAGATAGCTCTTATGGTTTTAAAATATATGAAATATATGGAAAATACAGAGTTTTAGTAAATTAATAAATGACAGTTATAAATATGAAGGTCTTAGTGGACCTTCATATTGTGCTAATGGAGAATAAAATGATAAAAATAGAAGGCGTAAGTAAGTCTTATGGCAATGGAGCACCAGCATTAAATAATTTGAATTTAGAGATAGATGAGGGTGAATTTGTATTTGTTGTAGGCTCGAGTGGTTCAGGAAAATCAACATTTATAAAGCTTCTCTTAAAGGAATTAAATCCTACAGAGGGAAGTATTACGGTGGATGATATAAATTTATCTAAATTAAAATCAAGAGGAACAGCTAAATATAGAAGAAAGATTGGCGTAGTTTTTCAGGATTTTAGATTATTGCAGGATAGAGATGTTTTTTCAAATATTGCATTTGCACAGCGAGTTATAGGAATAGCACCTAAGGAAATTAAAAGGAATGTGGCAAGAGTATTGTCTCTTGTGGGCCTTTCGGAAAAATATCGTTCTAATCCATCGGAGTTGTCTGGTGGTGAACAGCAGAGAGTTGCCCTTGCAAGAGCTTTAGTAAATGGGCCACAGTATATTTTGGCTGATGAACCTACAGGAAATCTTGACCCTGAGAATTCGTGGGAAATTATGAAGCTGTTAGAGAAAATTAATGAGCAGGGAACGACTGTAATTGTGGTAACTCATAATATGGAGATTGTAAAAGCTATGAACAAACGTGTAATCACAATGAAAAAAGGCGTTAAAGTAGGCGACAGCAAAGGGGAGGAACAGGAAAATGAATACTAGAACGACCGGTTACTGTCTTAAGCAGGGCTTTGTAAATATTAAAAGAAATAAACTGTTTTCCTTAGCTTCCATAGGAACCATCGCAGCCTGTGTTTTTTTGATTGGCGTAATTTTTACTATTATTATAAATGTGAACTTTATGGAGAAAAAGTTAGAACAACAGGTAGGAGTTACAATATTTTTTACAGAAGGACTCAGTCAGGAAGGCATTGACGAAATAGGGAAAATAATAAAAGCTGACAAAAGAGTGAAAAACTATGAATATATTTCTGCAGAAGAGGCATGGGATAATTTTAAAAAGGATTATTTTAAAGAAAATCCTGATTTAGCAGAAGGATTTGAGAAGGATAATCCTTTGGCAGATTCTGCTTCATATACAGTATATTTGAATAGTATTGATGCTCAAATGAATTTTGCTACGGAAATGGAAAAGGTACAAGGTGTGGGAAAAGTTAAGTATTCTAATCCCACAAGAGAGTTTTTGACTAGCTTTGGAAAGATTCTTGGATATGCATCAGTGGCTTTGGTTGTGATTTTGCTTGGAGTAGGAATTTTCCTTATAAGCAACACAGTTATGATAGGTATTTCGGTAAGAAGACATGAAATAAAAATCATGAAACTCATTGGCGCTACAAACCGTTTTGTCAGGGCTCCGTTTATAATAGAGGGTGTGGTAATTGGCTTAATTGGTTCAGCGGTGCCGCTTGTTATAATCAGATTGGTTTATACGAAATTAATAAATTTTATTATGACAAAATTTGGAGTTTTAGGAAACAGCATACCTTTTGCATCAGAAAATCATATTTTCAAGATTCTAATTCCGTTTGGACTTGGAATAGGGGCAGGAATAGGTCTTATAGGTTCTGTTCTTTCAATTAGAAAACATTTAAAGGTGTAAAAATAAGGAGAACATTATGAGAAAATCTAAAGTGCTTAGTTTTGTTTTAATAGCAGCTCTTACAGTTTCAGCATTGCCTATGCAGGCATTTGGAACTCTTAGTGATGAAAAAGATAAATTAAATAATCTTCAGAACCAAAAACAAGAGGCTGAAAGTAAAAATGCTGAATTGGAAAAATCCAAAACAGAGGCGGAAGCATATATTGAATCTGTAGATAAAAAGCTGACAAAACTTTCTACGGAATTATACAAAACTAAACAAAAATTATCAAAAACTGAGAAGAAAATAGACAAGACGCAAAAAGAACTTGACGATGCTCAGGTTAGTATTAATGAGCAGTATGAGGATATGAAAAAAAGAATCAAATATATGTACGAGAATGGCGATACTCAGATGATAGATTTGATTTTTAATTCAAAAAGTGTAACTGATTTTTTAAATAAAGCAGAGTACATAACGGAACTTGCAAAATATGACAGAGATATGCTTGATAAGATGAAGGAAACTAAAGATAAAATTGCTTCATCGAAGAGTACACTACTTGAGGAAAAAAAGAATTTAGAAACATTGAAGGCTGAGCAGGAGCAAGACCAGGCGAACCTGGAAAAACTTGCGGCGGCAAAGCAGGAAGAACTACAAGGATATGAGACTTTAATTGCTCATAATGAAGCTACATCTGCAGATATTGAAGCTGAAATTGCGGCACAGGAGAGCAGAGTTGCGGCTGCAGAGCAGGCAAGTCGTGAAGCGGAAAATAATAAGACAAATAGTGAAAAACCTAAAAATACTAATGAAA
The DNA here is from genome assembly GCA_964461415.1 of uncultured Eubacterium sp. Taxonomy (GTDB): domain Bacteria; phylum Bacillota; class Clostridia; order Lachnospirales; family Lachnospiraceae; genus Eubacterium_G. The sequence goes on along the minus strand of CAYWUE010000057.1, from coordinate 9,180 downwards.
ATAACAAAACAACAAATTCTGCTGGTGTTTTCACATGGCCGTTGCCTGGACATACTAGAATTTCATCTGACTATGGATACAGAGGATCAGAATTTCACAAGGGTATCGATATACCGGCAGCTCAGGGGACAACTATAGTTGCAGCTGCTTCAGGAACAGTTGAGTGGTCTAATTACAGTACAACGGCGGGAAACTGGATGGGAATTAATCATGGAAATGGTGTATATACTGTATATATGCATATGTCTTCAAGATTAGTTTCTGCAGGAACAAAAGTATCCGCAGGACAATCAATTGGATTAGTAGGGAATACAGGAGCATCATTTGGCAATCATTTACACTTTGCTGTGAGAAAAGATGGTTCATATGTTAATCCATGGAGCTATCTGAAATAAATGGATTGAGATTCATAGATGAAACCGTATGACTTAGACGAAAATGTAAAAATGTAAAATTGACAAGAACAAAAAACTTTAATTAAGGAGTCGTGATGAAGAAAAATAAAAGTCGTTTTTTGTTGGGATTTATGTTGGGTATGTTGGCAATGACTGTTGTGGTTGTCAGTGCAGGTGCCGGATTATATTATGCAAGAAAAAATGAAGCAGGATATACAATAAGTGAAAAGACTTCTCAGAAAGTAGATTATCTTGAAAAGTTAATAGATGCAAAATATCTTAACAAAGTAAATCAGTCGGACTTAGAAGACGGTATATATAAAGGTTTGCTTGAAGGATTAAATGATCCGTATTCTGTTTATTATACAGCAGATGAATATCAGAAGATGATGGAACAAACTTCCGGAACATATAGTGGAATAGGTGCTTTAGTATCCCAAAATGCCGAGACTGGAATTATTACCATAATTAAAGCTTTTGATGATGCGCCGGCTGCCAAGGCAGGAGTAAAAAATGGTGATATTATTTATAAAGTAGAAGATAAAGAAGTTACGGGATTTGATATCAATGAGGTGGTTTCCGATATGAAAGGCGAAAAAGGAACATCGGTTAAGTTAACCGTTTATCGCCAATCCGAAAAGAAGTATATCGAAGTGACTATTATAAGAGATCAGGTAGATGAGCCTACTGTTGAATATGAAATGATTGATAAGAAAAAAAAGATTGGCTATGTATTGATAAGTCAGTTTGAGGAAGTAACTTATGATCAGTTCAAGAAAGCGATAGATGACCTTACAAAGCAAGGCATGAAAGGTGTTATATTTGATGTGAGAAATAATCCGGGAGGATTATATAATACAGTATGTGAAATGCTCGATGATATTTTGCCGGAGGGCACATTGGTATCTACAAAAGATAAGTATGGTAATGAGGATAAGCAAACATCAGATAGCGATTGTTTAAACATACCGATGGTTGTTCTCCAAAACGAAAATAGTGCCAGTGCTTCTGAGATATTTTCTGGAGCAATAAAGGATTTTAATGCGGGTAAAATTGTTGGAACACAGTCTTTTGGTAAAGGAATTGTTCAAACAATTATTCCGCTTAGTGATGGTTCGGCAATTAAACTCACAGTTCAGGATTACTATACTCCAAGTGGAGCAAACATTCACGAAAAAGGAATAACACCGGACATAGTTGTTGAAGCTAGCGAGAATACTACAGTGGATAGTCAGTTGGACAAAGCAAAGGAAACGCTGATAGAGCTTATGAAATAAATAAAAACAGCCTTCTGATTTAAGGTGACCCTAAGAGTTAGGATAATAATCTGGTGATTATTGGGTTACATTATACAGTAGGCTGTTTTTCATAATTGCAAAACGAACATTTGTTCTGAGAAGAGGTGTACATTTTAATTTGCATGTGGTAGAATTAAGTAGAGATTAAGACAATATGGTTTTGGAGGCAAAGTTATGCAGGAGGAACAGAAAAGTTTTAAATTATATTCAGAATATAAACCTACCGGAGACCAGCCACAGGCGATAGAGGGCCTGGTGGAAGGCTTCAAGCAGGGGCAGCAGTTTCAGACTTTGTTAGGAGTTACAGGTTCCGGCAAGACTTTTACTATGGCAAATGTGATTGAGAGATTGAATAAACCTACACTCATAATAGCTCATAATAAGACTCTTGCAGCACAGCTTTACAGTGAATTTAAGGAGTTCTTTCCAGAGAACGCAGTGGAGTACTTTGTATCTTATTATGATTATTATCAGCCAGAGGCTTATGTGCCTAGTACAGACACATATATTGAAAAGGATTCTTCGATTAATGATGAAATAGATAAATTACGACATTCAGCAACAATGGCATTAATGGAGCGGAAAGATGTTATTATTGTCTCGTCAGTTTCGTGTATATACGGATTAGGTGACCCTATAGATTATAAGAATATGGTTGTTTCACTGCGTCCAGGTACTATAAGGGACAGAGATGATATAATTCATAAACTTATAGAGATTCAGTATGATAGAAATGATATGGATTTTAAACGTGGAACATTTAGGGTTAGGGGAGAAAATCTGGAAGTTTTTCCGGCATCCTATACGGATAGTGCTATTAGAATTGAGTTTTTTGATGATGAAATTGAGAGAATATCAGAGATTGATGCGTTGACAGGTCAGGTTAAGTGTGTATTAGAACATATTGCAATTTTTCCTAATTCACACTATGTTGTTCCACCGGAAAAAATGGAGTGTGCCATCAAAGATATAGAAGCTGAGCTTTCTGAGCAGGTGGCTTATTTTAAATCTGAGGACAAGTTGATTGAGGCACAACGTATTGCTGAGCGTACCAATTTTGATATGGAGATGCTTCGTGAAACCGGATTTTGTTCGGGTATAGAGAATTATTCAAGGCATATGGCAGGGCTTGAACCGGGAGCTACGCCACATACTTTGATGGAATATTTTGGGGATGATTTTTTAATAATAGTAGATGAATCTCATATTACTATCCCACAGATTAGAGGCATGTATGCCGGGGATCAGTCTAGAAAATCGACGTTGGTGGATTATGGATTCAGATTGCCATCAGCAAAAGATAACAGACCTTTAAATTTTGAAGAATTTGAGGGAATGATAGACCAGATGATGTTTGTTTCTGCTACGCCAAATGTTTATGAAGATGAACATGAATTAAATCGTGTTGAACAGATTATAAGACCTACCGGATTGCTTGATCCGAAAGTGGAAGTTCGTGGTGTTGAAGGTCAGATAGATGATTTGATTTCAGAGATTAATAAGGAAGTTGAAAAGAAAAATAAGGTTCTTGTAACGACTTTGACTAAGAGAATGGCAGAAGAACTGACAGATTATATGCGTGAAGTAGGAATTAGAGTTAAATATTTGCATTCTGACATTGATACATTGGAACGAACTCAGATTATCAGAGACATGAGATTAGATGTTTTTGATGTGTTAGTTGGTATTAATCTTTTGAGAGAGGGCTTAGATATTCCGGAGATTGCATTGGTTGCGATTTTAGACGCAGATAAAGAAGGCTTTCTCCGTTCAGAAACATCTCTTATTCAGACTATAGGACGAGCAGCCAGAAACGCAGAAGGTCATGTTATAATGTATGCGGATTCCGTTACAGAATCTATGGAAAGGGCTATTTCAGAAACTAATCGTCGTAGAGAGATTCAGATGAAATATAATGAAGAAAATAATATTACTCCTACAACAATAAAAAAGGCGGTTAGGGAACTGATAAGCATTTCAAAAGAGATTGACAGAAAAATCAGTGATGTGGAAAAAGATCCTGAGTCAATGGATTATAAGGAACTTAATAAGCTTATTGATAAAGTTAAGAAGAAAATGGAAAAGGCTGCGGTAGAGTTAGATTTTGAAACAGCTATTGAAATGCGAGACAGATTAACAGAGCTTAAAAAATTACAAGAAGAAAAATAATATTAAGTAAAAACTAAAAAAATAAATGTTTAGTTAGTTGCAATAGAAGGCATACCGGACATACAGAGGCAAATAGTTACACGAATGAAATAATATGAGTAAAAATTTTGTGATTTGCTTTAGAAATGAAAGATTATTAATTTCATTAGAAATGTATTGGTATGTTGAAGGAATCAGACAAGGAAGTATAGAAGATGGATAACAAAAAATATATACGGATAAAAGGTGCTAATGAACACAATTTAAAAAATATTGATATTAATATACCAAGGGATGAGTTTACTGTTGTTACGGGATTAAGTGGTTCCGGGAAATCGTCATTGGCTTTTGACACTATATATGCAGAAGGGCAAAGACGATATATGGAATCATTGTCATCATATGCAAGACAGTTCCTAGGGCAGATGGAAAAACCACAGGTTGAAAGTATAGAGGGACTTCCGCCTGCAATATCTATTGACCAAAAATCAACCAATAAAAATCCACGTTCCACTGTAGGAACCGTTACAGAGATATATGATTATATGAGATTACTCTATGCCAGAGCAGGTGTGCCGCATTGTCCAAAATGTGGCAGGGAAATAAAGAAACAGTCCGTAGATGAGATAGTAGATAAAATTTTAGAATTTGAGGAGAAAACAAAGTTTCAGATATTGGCTCCTGTAGTACGTGGTAAAAAAGGACGTCATGAGAAGGTTTTAGAAAGTGCAAAGAAAAGTGGTTATCTTAGAGTGCGTGTAGACGGAAACATGTACGAATTGACAGAAGAAATAAAGCTTGATAAAAATATTAAACATAGTATTGAAATTATTATTGATAGATTAAGTATTAGAGAAGGTATTAAAAAAAGACTTACAGATTCTGTAGAAAACGCTTTGAAACTTGGAAATGGACTTATGATATTAGATGTGATAGGTGGAGAATCTATAACTTTTAGCCAGAAATTTGCATGTACAGAATGTGGTATTAGCATAGATGAAATACAGCCTAGAAGCTTTTCTTTTAATAATCCCTTTGGTGCATGTCCTGACTGTTATGGCTTGGGTTATAAAATGGAATTTGATGAAGATTTGATGATTCCTGATAAAAGTCTAAGTATAAACGAGGGGGCGATTGTCGTGATGGGATGGCAGAGTGCAAATGATGGAAAAAGCTTTTCTAATGCCTTGCTGCAAGCTTTGGCAAAAAGATATGATTTTTCACTGGATACACCTTTTGAAGATTATCCGAAAGAAATACATGACATATTGATTTATGGAACAAATGGCGAAAAGGTGTCAGTAAAGTATAAGGGACAAAGAGGTGTTGGCGTATATGATGTTGCATTTGAGGGACTTATAAAAAATGTTGAGCGTCGTTATAGAGAAACGAGTGCAGAGTCGACGAAGACTGAATATGAAACATATATGAGATTTACTCCATGTGCCACATGTCATGGACAAAGACTTAAGAAGGAATCGTTGGCTGTAACTGTTGGAGATAAGAATATTTATGAAATGACCGAGTTATCAGTAAGAGATTTGATGGACTATCTTGACGAACTTAAATTAACAGATACGCAGTATGCTATTGCAAAAGAAATTTTGAAGGAAATAAAAGGTAGAATTAAGTTTTTATCTGATGTAGGTCTGGATTATCTTAGCATGTCAAGAGCTACGGGAACACTATCAGGCGGAGAAGCTCAGCGAATAAGACTTGCAACTCAGATTGGTTCAGGACTTGTGGGGGTAGCGTACATTATGGATGAGCCAAGTATTGGTCTGCATCAAAATGATAATGACAAATTGTTGGCAACTCTTAAGCATTTAAGGGATTTGGGGAATACTCTTATTGTGGTTGAGCATGATGAGGACACCATGAGAGCTGCTGATTTTGTAGTTGATATAGGACCGGGAGCAGGAGAACATGGTGGCCAGGTTATTGCTACAGGTACTGCAGAGGATATTATGAAAAATCCGAATTCTCTTACCGGGAAATATTTAAGCGGAGAATTAAAAATTCCTGTGCCGAACAAGAGAAGAAAGCCGAAGGGCTATTTGAAAGTGGTTGGTGCTAAAGAAAACAATCTGAAGAATATTGATGTAGAGGTACCGGTTGGTATACTTACCTGTGTTACAGGAGTTTCGGGTTCCGGAAAAAGCTCTTTTGTCAATGAAATTTTATATAAGAGTCTAGCAAAGAAATTGAATCGTGCCAGAACAATTCCCGGAAAATATAAAAATATAGAAGGGATGGAGCAGTTAGACAAGGTTATTAATATTGACCAGTCTCCTATAGGAAGAACACCACGTTCAAATCCGGCAACCTATACCGGAATGTTTGATATGATTAGGGACCTTTTTGCTACAACAACAGATGCTAAGGAACGTGGTTATAAAAAGGGAAGATTTAGTTTTAATGTAAAAGGAGGCAGATGTGAGGCATGTTCAGGTGATGGTATTTTAAAAGTAGAAATGCATTTTTTACCAGATGTATATGTGCCCTGTGAAGTATGTGAGGGAAAGCGATATAACAGAGAAACGCTTGAGGTACGTTATAAAGGAAAGAGCATTTATGATGTGTTAGAAATGACGGTTGAGGAAGCTCTAGATTTCTTTAAGAATGTTCCACGTATATTAAATAAGGTACAGACACTTTATGATGTGGGCCTTGGATACTTGAAATTAGGCCAGCCTTCTACTACCTTATCAGGTGGAGAGGCACAGCGTATAAAACTCGCCACAGAATTAAGCAAGCGAAGTACGGGAAAAACAATTTATGTGTTGGATGAACCTACTACGGGACTGCATTTTGCAGACGTGCATAAGCTGGTGGAAATCTTGCAGCGACTGACAGATGAAGGAAATACGGTATTAGTAATAGAACATAATCTAGATGTCATAAAAGTTGCAGATTATATTATCGATATGGGACCTGATGGGGGTGATCGTGGGGGTACTGTGGTTGTCGCAGGTACGCCGGAACAGGTTGCAAAACATCCTACAAGCTATACCGGAAAATATGTGAAGCAGATGCTTGAGAGATAACATGTAACAGATGCTAGATGTATAGTGTATAGTGAAAGTTTATAAAAAAACGATTCATAAAAATGTTTAAAGAAATATTTGATTATGCATTATTTATAAAGATAAAAAAATGGAAAAATATATCTTTATGTTTGAAAAAAATAGTGCTATATTGGGATTAGAAGCATAGTTAAAAATACCGACAAAAAGCTATTACAACGAAGTTGACAACCCATTTATTATCAGATGTCAACCTGATAATGACAATATCTAAGTTTAGTGGTGAAAGGAGTTTTACCCAGTGATATCTATTGACATGGCAGTTATCGGAAGACTGTTTAGGTAGTATTTATTGGATGGGATGTTACAGAAAATCGGAAAGGATAGGAAATATTCAAAACGAAGATTTGATGAGTAATAACATCTTGTGGTTAAAGTAGATTGGTAGAAGCGGGGCAAATAGTAAGGATTAATCTTCTAGTACGATATCTGGAATGCGATCGAAACAGGTAGTATAAGAAGAAATCCCGAGTAGATTCATAATGAAAAGTACCTGCGGTTGTTAATCAGATTGTAAGGTTAAGGTATTGAGATAGGAGCATCTGTTACGTAATGGACGTGGCAGGTGCTCTTTTGCTTGAATTAAAAATAATATTTAGTGCTACTTGTTTTAGATAAAAAAATAATGTAGAATTGTAAAGCGATAAATGTAATTGAGTTACTGCTATATACAGTAGAGTTTTGCATACAGTTTTAGGAGGATACTACAGTGAAAAAAGAGCTAGTGATTGTTCTCGATTTTGGTGGTCAGTATAACCAGTTGGTTGCGAGAAGAGTCAGAGAATGTGATGTTTATTGCGAAATTTATTCGTATAAAACAGATATTGAAAAAATAAAGGCATTAAATCCAAAGGGAATTATTTTGACAGGTGGACCTAATAGCTGCTATGAGGTAGATGCACCAACCTACTCAAAGGAATTGTTTGAGTTAGGAATCCCCGTATTGGGTTTGTGCTACGGCGCTCAGCTTATGATGCATGTGCTTGGTGGAAAAGTTGAAAGAGCAGATATTAGGGAATATGGAAAAACAGAAGTTCATGTAGATAAGGCAAGATCAAAGATATTTGAAGATGTTTCTCAAAAAACAATATGTTGGATGAGCCATTTTGATTATATTTCACAGGTTGCACCAGAGTTTGAGATATCATCTCATACAAAGGATTGTCCATGCGCATCTGCAGAGAATGAAGAAAAGAGACTTTATGCAATACAGTTTCATCCGGAAGTACTTCATACGCAAGAAGGTACAAAGATGCTATATAATTTCGTAAGACGAGTTTGCCAGTGTTCAGGTGATTGGAGAATGGATTCTTTTGTTGAGGAATCCATTAAGGCGATTCGTGAAAAAGTTGGTGATGGAAAAGTATTGTGTGCTCTTTCAGGAGGTGTAGATTCATCGGTTGCAGCAGTAATGCTTTCAAAAGCAATAGGAAAGCAACTTACTTGTGTTTTTGTTGACCATGGCTTGCTTAGAAAAGATGAAGGAGATGAAGTTGAGGCTGTATTTGGACCGAACGGACCATATGATCTTAATTTTATTCGTGTAAATGCCCAGGAACGTTATTATAATAAACTTGCTGGAGTGACAGAGCCGGAAGAGAAGCGTAAAATAATCGGTGAAGAATTTATCAGAGTATTCGAGGAGGAAGCAAAGAAAATCGGCGCTGTAGATTTTCTTGTTCAAGGTACAATTTATCCTGATGTAGTCGAAAGCGGCTTGGGTGGTGAGTCGGCAGTAATAAAATCACATCACAATGTTGGAGGTTTGCCTGATTGTGTGGACTTTAAGGAAATTATAGAACCGCTAAGAGATTTGTTTAAAGATGAAGTAAGAAAAGCTGGTCTTGAAATGGGAATCCCTGAATATCTTGTGTTCCGTCAGCCATTTCCAGGTCCAGGTCTTGGTATCAGAATAATAGGTGAGATAACTGCTGAAAAAGTAAGAATGGTACAGGAAGCGGATGCAATTTATCGTGAAGAAATTGCTAACGCAGGCCTGGATAAAAAGATTGGACAGTATTTTGCAGCATTAACAAATATGAGAAGTGTAGGTGTAATGGGCGATGAAAGAACATATGATTATGCCATAGCACTTCGTGCAGCAAACACCGTTGATTTTATGACAGCTGAGTGTGCTGAGATACCATATGAAGTGCTGACAAAGGTAATGAGTCGTATTATAAATGAGGTGCGCGGGGTTAACAGAGTATTGTATGATTTGACCAGCAAGCCACCTGGAACAATTGAGTTTGA
>CAYWUE010000056.1:0-13448 GCA_964461415.1 uncultured Eubacterium sp. | reverse complement strand
GCTTACTGGGAACACCCCTGCATAGCAGGGGGTTTTATTGGTTTTAAACCAATAATAAAAAAAAATACTCATATTTTATATGGGTATTTTTTTAGTTTAAGGTAATAAACAATAAAATACTATAATAATATATAGAAAAATGATTATGGATGTAGAATGTTAAATTATATATGGGCATTTATGATAATTATTGGCGTCGTTTATGGGTTATTCACGGGAAACATTGAAGCTGTAGGTAATGGCGCAATTGATTCTGCAACAGAGGCTGTAAAACTTTGTATTACGATGGTGGGAATTATGAGTATGTGGATGGGGTTTATGGAGGTTGCAAGGTGCAGTGGTTTGATTAAAAAGGCAGAAAGAGCTTTAAAACCTGCAATAAGATGGCTATTTCCAAATATTCCGGAAGACCATCCGGCAAAAGAAAGCATTACAACGAATATAATTGCGAATATATTAGGACTAGGCTGGGCAGCAACCCCAGCTGGATTGAAGGCAATGGAACAACTAAGGGATTGTCCTATAAAACAAATGGGAGTAGATTTACCTGAATATGTGGCAACTGATGAGATGTGTACTTTTTTAGTGATTAATATATCATCATTACAATTGATACCTGTTAATATTATAGCTTACAGGAGTCAGTATGGTAGTTCTAATCCGACAGCTATCGTGGCTCCAGCAATACTTGCTACCACTATAAGTACACTGGTGGGGGTAATCTGGTGTAAATTAAAGTGCAGAAGATAAAATTATATAAAAATGATAATAAAAAAGCTGATTAGGAATATTAAAAAGTAAATAAAAAATGGAAAGTAATAACACATAGATTATTTTTCCGTGTCATAAAATGTATTAATTATTTTGAGAAAGAAAATTATGGCAGTAATTATTACTATATCGTCAATGATCATACCTGCAATAATGTTTTTTATAGTGATATATGGAATAGTAAAAAAGCGGAATGTTTATGATGATTTTGTTAGTGGAGCAAAAGACGGATTTACAACAGTAATTAAGGTAATGCCTACGTTAATAGGTCTTATGGTTGCTGTGGGTGTGCTTAGGGAATCAGGCTTTATGGATTTTTTGGGAAGGCAGATTGGAAAAGTCACGAATACAATAGGATTTCCGGGAGAATTGATGCCTGTTACAATTGTGAAGATTTTTTCGTCATCGGCTGCCACAGGAATGGTTATGGACATTTTTAAAAAATATGGTCCGGATTCTTACATAGGAAATGTAGTTTCATTAATGATGAGCAGTACGGAAACAGTATTTTATACTATGTCAGTGTATTTTATAGCAGCAAAGGTTACAAAGACAAGATGGACACTGTCAGGGGCCTTGATTGCAACTTTATCGGGAACTATCGCAAGTGTTATCTTGGCAAGGATAATGTGAAACTTAAGGAGAGTAGCAATGAAAAATTGATAGTATGCTGGCCTGAGTTTGAATGTAGAAAGTAGTTTGATAATACGATAGATTATTGTTAAAAGACCGGAATATGATTTAAAATTCCGGTCTTTTAATTTAGTTGTATAGGTAAGTTACTGTTTAAAAATACGGTTTTTTGAAAAAATGAGACTTTAGTTTAGAAAATCATATATCCATTTTTCTACAGTTTCAAAATCAGCAGGTCCAACTGATAAAAATGCTTTATGAAAGTTTCTTAAATTAAAAGCAGGACCTAATTTTTTTTGAACACGGTTTTTTAGATTACAGATTTCCAAATATCCTACATAATACTGCAAATAACTTGCTGGTTCATTAATCACTGCCTGGTATATATTTTTACATACGTCATTGTCCGTTATATTATTATTGGCTAAGAAGTCTTTAGTATCCTTTAGACTCCATCCTTCATAATTGATTCCGATATCACAAAGAGAATAGATGGCGAGTGAATATGAAGCATTGCAGGACAAAACTTTTGCCAGTCTGGAATTTTTGTATTCATAAGAATATGATAAAAATTCAACATAGGTCGCCCAACCTTCTGTGTAACCGCCAAAATTTATTATTTGACGTATAGACATAGGATTAGTATTTAAAAAAAATGCCGTCTGATACATATGTCCCGGTATGCCCTCATGAGCAAGAGTCGTATAAATATCTTGGTTTTTATATGAATCACTTTGATTGATATATATAATATTTTCATTAAGAGCATCAATTGGAGGAGAAAGGAAAAAAGCCGGGCTTAAATAATTTTCTAAATTTTTATCTACATATTTTATTTCATATGAAAGATTTTTGATTGCCGGAAAATCCTTAGCATATTTAGAAGAAATATCCTGTAACAAATCTCTTGGGAGTGTGCCATTTGATTCTTCTTTATAAAGCTGCTTTTCGAACTCAGGATTTACAGTCAAAATAGAATACATAGTTTTAACATCTTTAAGCATTTTTGTTTGGATGTCAGACTTTAGTTCCAATGCAGATTTGTTAGTTCCGGTATAATTTTTTACAAGAAATTCATAGTAATCTACTCCATTTTTCAAGTGGCATATACCCTGGTTGTTTTTGCAATTTCCTTCTTTTCTCAGTTTGGTAAGAGTAGAGATTATTTTTTTGTATCCAGGAAATATGCTTGAGGTGATTAACTTAGAATTTGAACTTATGTAATTGGATTTTTCTTCGTCGGAAATAAAATCACAGCTATTTATTTTGCTACAAAAAGATGTGTAAAATAGATTTTCAGTTAATTTTTCTCCATTTATTAAAGAAGTACACTGTTTGATAATTTCATCACAAGAGTTCTTACTTAGAAAACAGTCATTTTTTGCTTTTAGAATCTGAAATTCACATATTTGATAAAAATAGTCTTTAATATGATTTAAGAGACTTAAATAATCTTCTATATCTTTAGTGGAAGAAAAGCTATATTCCGCAAAAAGTACTGGTAATTGTGCCTGAATTCCGGTGGGAACGCTTAAAATAGGATCACACAGACATAAATCACTGTAATCTAACTGATTTCTAAGATAATTAAGAAGAACATCATATGTGATTTTTTCTTTTAGATTTAATTTATTATAATCAAAAGTTTTAAGGATATTTATATTTTCAACATAATATTTTTGACTGTCTTGTATTGTATCATAAGAAAAATTTCCTAGGGATACAGGTGTATTTTTCAAATCATCGGGAGGATTTTTAAGATAGAAATGTAGACTTAAACTATCGGCACGAAGCTGTTCATAAAAAAGTTTGTTGGCATATTGCTGAAAAGAAGAATTACTTGTCATTTTCTGAGTTTGATTATTCCGATATCTGCTTATGGTGCAGGACAAAACAAGTGATAAAAGGAATAAAAAAATGATTGAACAGGTATATTTTTTTTTCTTAGCAAAAATTAAAATTTTTTTCATAGAAAATCCTATAAAAATTACTTACTACTAAAATATTATTTTTAATATGAATGTATGATATTTAAAAAAAGTATGATACAATTAAGGAAAATTATGTAAGAAGATTATATTTTGAAAGGGTATGGTATAGATATGGATTTGTTAATGTTAAAGCCGGTATTTAAGGATGCAATATGGGGTGGAAAACTACTCAAAGATTTCGGATATAAAACGGCAGGTGAAAGAGCTGGAGAATGTTGGGGGATTAGTGCACATAATAATGGCGATTGCACCATTACAAATGGAGAGTTTGCCGGAAAGACTCTTTCATGGTGTTGGGAAAATCATAGAGAGTTTTTTGGGAATATGGAGGGTGAGGTATTTCCACTTCTTATAAAAATATTAGGGGCCGAAGATGACTTAAGTATTCAGGTTCACCCTAATGATGAATATGCAGCATCTAATGAAAATGGAGCATTAGGAAAAACAGAATGTTGGTATATTCTCGATTGTAAGGAAGATGCAACAATTGTTATAGGTCACAATGCAAAAGACAAGGAAGAACTTGCAAACATGATACATAATGCAAGATGGAAGGAACTCATAAGAGAAGTTCCAATAAAAAAAGGTGATTTTTTCCAGATAAATCCGGGATGTCTTCATGCAATAAAAGGTGGAACTTTATTGATTGAAACTCAGCAGAGTAGTGATGTAACTTATCGTGTTTATGATTATGACAGACTTCAGAATGGTAAGCCTAGAGAATTACATGTACAGCAGAGTATTGATTGTATTACAGTGCCTCATGAGGATTTTAATCAGGATAGATTAATAGAAAAATCAGAAGGAATTACAAAGACACGTCTTGTAGAGTGTGATTATTATACATTGGAAAAGTGGGATATAGACAAAGAATATACTTTTAATATGGATAAGAAATTTATGAATGTAAGTGTAATTGAAGGTAGTGGAAAGGTTAACGAAGTTGACATAAATAAGGGAGACCATTTCGTTATATCGTCACTTATGAAAGATTGTACATTAGAGGGAAATATGTCTATAATGGTATCTTTTGTATAAAATATTGGTAAATTGTTGATGAGAGGTAATTGGTATGTTATCAGAAAGAGGACTTCAGATTGTAGACAAGTTAATAGAAAATAATCATAAACCAATAACATCAAAAATGCTAGCATTATATCTGGGAGTTTCGGAAAGAAGTGTAAAAACATATATTAAGGAAGTATCAGATTTTTGCAAGGAACATAACATGATTTTGGAGAGGAAGCCGGGAATTGGATTTGTTGCGGATTTTTCTGAGGAGCAAATCAAGCAGGTATCTGAAATGAAGAGAGAAAAAAAGCTGGTTATGTCTAAAGAGCAGAGAATGAGTTATATTATGTATATTCTGTTAAGTGGATGGGATACATATACATTATCTCTTTTTTCGGAAGAATTAAATGTAAGTAAAAAAGTTATCAGTGATGATATTGACTCAATTTGCAAGGAATTTAGCAAGTATAATATAAAAATAAACAGAGTTGTGGGTCATGGGGTTTTTATAACCGGAGATGAATTTTCCGTAAGGCGTGCAATGAAAAGCTATTGCAAATATAGTATAGGAAACAAGGTTATAAGTCAGGCATCTGACAACAGGGTAAGTGTGGAAGATCAAGAGTTATGGATTAACAATTTCGGTCAGGACAACTTTGAAAAAGCTGTAGAGGTAATTCATTATATAGAAGAGAATTATGGTATAGCATATACAGATTATTCATTTAAAATGCTCGCAGATTATCTGTGTATTCAGTTATTTAGGATCCGTATGGGAAATATGATTACAGAGGATATTGCGGCACCGGAAGAAAAAGAAAATTATTCGGATATAGTGGATGCTATAGTAGAAAAATTCCAACAGCTTAGCAAATGTAATCTGAACGAATATGAAAAACAGTATATTGAAATCCTGTTAGCATCGGCTTCGGTACAGACAAATACAGATGAATATAGAGCGGCAAGCAAAGAAAAAGCAAAAGATATTTGTACGGAAATGCTTGGGTACATTTCAGAAATATTGAATGCTGACCTGATAAGTAATGAATTACTAAGGGGGAGCATGGAAAATTTTCTTCCATCATCTCTTATAAGAACTAAGTATGGAATCGAAGTTACTAATCCATTTTTAAGTGATGTCAGAGAAATGTATTCTGGAGTTTTTGCTACGTGTTTTACATTGACAAAGTTTTACGAGGAATATTGTGGAGCAATACCAACAGACCATGAAATTTCATTTATAGCACTTTTCGTGGGAGGTGCTCTCCACAGAAATGTAAAGACTATAAAAGCAGTTCTTCTTGGAACAAGTGGAATAGCAGTTTCAACGATTGTTGCAAAAAAGATTGAAAGTAAGATAGAAGAAATAAAAATCGTTGCGATATTGTCATCAGAATTGATTGATACACTTGATGAATATGATTTTGATATTGTTTTGTCTATGATTTCTTCTTTTGAATACGAGGATAAGGTGGTTCATATTTCTCCGGTAATTAATGGGGAGGACGAGAAGAAAATAAAAAATAAATGTTTTGATATTGTATCACATCCAGAATTACAGAAGCAGAAGTTTTATTCATTGATTGACAGTGAGAATATTCTCTACATAGAAGAAAAATCAGATAAAGAAGCCATACTAAAAAGAGCTTGTAAGCAATTATGTTATGGTGGATATGTAAATGAAAACTTTTTTGATGATGTAATGAAACGAGAAAAAATAGAACCCACAGCAATAGGAAATGGTGTGGCAATACCTCATGGTTCGCCGCAAAATGTTATAAATCCTAAAGTTTTTGTAATACGCCTGGTTCATTCCATAAACTGGGGTGGAAAAATGGTTGATACAATATTCATATTGGCAATCAATTTTAATAATATTGGAAGTACAAAGGCATTCTTTCAGGATTTTGCCAGAGTTTTAGGATCAGTTGATAGAATTGCGAGGATTAAGCAATCAAAGAATCCGGAAGAAATGGAAAAAAATTTAAAAAAAGAGCTGAATTGGAGATAATAAATTGGGAAAAACTCAAAATTGAGCTTAATTAGCTATAGTATTTAGAAATTGCACTAAGTTTAGTGCAATTTTCTTTTTTTGTGGAAATTGAAAAATTTTTAAGAACAATATAGAATGAAAATACAAGAAAGTGGTAATTTAAGAATAGGACAATCACTTTGAACGAAGACTGAAAGAGACAGTCAAAAATAATTTATATGTTTAGGAGGAATAAAAATGATAACAAAGACATTGACAGTAACAAATTCAGAAGGATTACACATGAGACCGGCAGGTGTTGTAGCTAAGGAAATGGGAAAGTTCGTATGTGATGTAACAATTGTATTTGGCGAAAAGAGAATTAATGCAAAGAGTCTTATCAATATTATTTCGGCTTGTATCAAATCAGGTGCAGAAATTACATTTGAATGTGATGGAGAAGATGAAGAAGCGGCAATGGCAAAAGTAGAAGAACTTGCGAGCCAGAACTTTGGTGAATAATAATTAAAGAGGTAAAAGATATGTACAAGGGTATAGCAGGCTCTGAGGGAATAGGGATTGGAACTGTAGTAATAATTGAAGAACACGAAATCAACGTTGAAACAAAAAGGGTTGAGGAGATAAGTGCTGAAATTGAAAGATTACAGAATGCAATAGAAAAATTTGTGGCAAATACAAATGCAATGGCTGAAAAAATGGATATAACAGTAGGAAAGAAAGATGCGGATATTTTGAGAGGGCATATTCAGATGCTTCAGGATCCTATGATTGAAGAACAGATTTCAGCATTAGTTATTAGTGAAAAAATTTCAGCAGAAATGGCTGTAGACCAGGTATTAGAGCAGACAGCAGAAATGTTTTCACAGATTCCGGACGAATTACTTCAGCAAAGAGCAACAGATTTCAGAGATATAAAAACAAGAATGCTTAAGATATTGATGGGAATAGAAGATATTGATATTTCATCAGTTCCTAAGGGTACAATAATTGTTGCAAGAGATTTGACACCATCAATGACAGCAGGAATTAATCCGGACAATATTGAGGGAATCATTACAGAGGTAGGTGGAAGAACTTCACATTCAGCGATTCTTGCAAGAGCTATGGAAGTGCCTGCAGTATTAAGCATTGATAATATTTGCACGATAGCAAAAAATGGAGATAAGGTAGTTCTTGATGGAACAAGTGGAGAGGTTATTTTAAATCCAGAGGATGCAATTGTAGAAAAATATAAACAAATGTATGAAGCATATCAGAATGAGAAAGCATTGCTTAATGAATATTCAGGAAAACCATCACAGACAAAAGATGGCATAAAGGTAGAATTGGTATGTAATATCGGAAAGCCTTCAGATGCAAAAAAAGCTGTAGAATGTGATGGGGAAGGTATAGGACTTTTCAGAACGGAATTCTTATTTATGGATAGAGACAGTATGCCTACAGAGGAAGAACAGTTTGAGGCATATAAGGACGTTGCGGAAGCAATGAAAGGCAAACCTGTAATTATCAGAACACTTGATATAGGTGGAGATAAGGCTATTCCATATCTCGGATTAGAACAGGAAGAAAATCCCTTCCTTGGATTTAGGGCAATTCGTTTCTGTCTTCAGCGAAAGGATATTTACGAGACACAGCTTAGAGCATTGGTAAGAGCCAGTGCCTTTGGAAAAATCAAAATAATGGTTCCATTAGTAACAGGTGTAGATGAATTACGACAAGTAAAAGTAATGGTTAAGAATATAATGGAGAACCTGGAAAAAGAAGGAGTAGACTTTAATAAAAATATTGAAATTGGAGTAATGATGGAAACTCCTGCAGCCTGTATGATGGCAGATGCACTTGCAAAAGAAGCGGCATTTTTTAGTATTGGAACTAATGATTTAACCGGATATACAATGGCAGTAGATAGAGGAAATGCAAAGGTAGCTTATCTTTACTCAACTTATAATCCGGCAGTACTTAGAGCTATTAAAAACATTATAGAATGTGGTAAGAGAGAAGGAATAATGGTTGGAATGTGCGGTGAAGCAGCAGCAGATCCAAAACTTATCCCACTACTTCTAGCTTTCGGACTTGACGAGTTTAGCGTAAGTGCAACAAGTGTATTGAAAACAAGAAAAACAATCTCAGATTGTGATGTTAACGAATGTAAGACATTAGCAGAAAAAGTAATGCAGTGTGTTACAGAAGAAGAAGTATTACAGATATTAGCGTAGTTAGAAATATTTCATTGTATAAATAACATTAGTGTAAAGGGCTGATTGAAATATAGAACCTGTAAAAAAGGTTTGATATTTTAATCAGCTCTTTGTGTATATATCATAAAAAATAGTTAAATATATAGATTTTTTTGAGGATTATGATATAATAAAAAATAAAGAGAGAATAAATGTGAGAGAATTTGATTCATATAAACAAAAAGAATTTTGGGTGGATATGGACAAGACGTTCTTAATGTTATCTGAAAGAGACAGATATTTATTGACTTACAGATATGCATGGGGTATGTCAAGTAAGGAAATTGCAGAATTGATGCAAATAAAAGAAAAAATGTCAACACATACATAAAGCGTGCTAAAAGAAAACTTATAAAAATAATAGATAAGGAGGTGGAAATGAAATCGAACTGTAGTATATGAATATCGAGAAAGAGCCATCTACATTGAGGATTAGTGGAAATGTTGCAACATGTATGGTCATAAATTCTATGAGTACAAATAAGGAATCAAAGATTACTATGACATTACAAAAAAGTACGGATAAAAGTATGTATAGTAAGGTACAAGCATGGAATCAGGAAAGTGCAGACATAGGAACGAAGATATTGACAAAAAACAAGGAGCTGACAAAAGGCTATTACTATCGTATAAAGGTAGTAGTACGAGTATATTCAGGCACGGAAGTTATTGAGAAGGTTACAAAGTATTCAACAGTGGTTTATTATTAAGGAAAGAGAGGAAATGCATATGAACAAAAAAGTAAAAAAGATTATGTCAATAACATTAGCGTTAGTATTGGCTATGACAACAGAAATGGTTACAAAAGCAGAAATTACAAACAAGACACAGTTTGATAAGTTGGATATGGGTAATCTGATGGAAATGGTAAGCGAAAATAATTCGTTAGAAATTAATTTAGAAGATGATTTTACTGAGGAGCAGTTGAAAGTTAAACTTCAAGATTGGAGTAATGAATCGCTTTTGCCAGTAATTGATCTATTAAGTTTAGCAACTCCACAAGATAGTGGAACAGCAAAAGCGACAGTTGAGTATACAATTTCGGGAGTGGAAGGAAATACAATTCAAAATTTTGCTATTGGTTCAAGTTATATTTATGTTACGCAACATAATGGAACAGATACTCGGTTATCAAGATGCACAATAACATCTTCGACAGATACAGATGGTTCGATAATTGCTACATATAAAGATAGTATGATATTGAAAAATTTTGGTCATGGGGAAACACTTGCAATGACAACTTATAATGGAGCAACGTATTTTTATGTTGGAGCTGAATGTAATACATCTTCAGATAGTGATTGGTCAAAGCAAATTGCTAGAATTAAATATTCAGCAGGAACTACACTGGAGAGTGATAATGCTAGTAGGATATCGCATCTTAACAGAGCTAACAGTAGTGGAACGAGTGTAGGTACTGTGTGGAGAAGTGCTTGTGCTATCTCCTCAACGCAAGTTGTGTTTAGAACACAGGTTGAGAGTGGCAAAGTTCAATATAGCTTCTTTCCACTAAGTGCGATTAACGATGCTTTTGATACAGCAGATGGAAAATCAAGTAAGGAAGTTTCTTTTTATGGTAACGAAACTCTTCAAAAAAAATGTACAAAATCATTTGTACAGTCTACAGAAGATGACAATCTTGTATCGCCAAATGGTTCGTTTCAGGGGATGGATTTAACAAATGGTGGAAATATATATATAGCAGGTGGTGGATATACAGACAAATATAATAGAGTTGCAAAAATGAGTTCTACAGGGTCTTATAAATACAGATGGGATATAACAGGATTGGGACAATATAATAATGAGATAGAGGGAGTTAAGGCAAGAAATACGAAAGTTCTGTTTGCAATAAGAAGTCAAAATTCAAACTATAACAAGAAGATATTTAGTGCACCAGTAGATTAAATAATTAAATTTACTAAAATTTTTAATAAATGAAATAAAATTGATATTTATTTCGTTTAATAAATATAACTAAGAAAAATGAATAGTTTATAAGGAGGATAAGACTATGAATAAGATTCTAAGAAAAGTATCTATTGTGCTTACGGTATTATGTATGTTGATGGCAGCATCACTAAATGTAAATGCAGCTACTTCGGATGAAAAATTTTTGATTGAAAATGGAGTATTAAAGGATTACTTAGGAAATGATGAGGTAATAAATATTCCTGAGGGTGTTACAAAGATTGCAAAGGGAGCATTTGACAGGATTAGTTCAGCAAATAATTTAAACGGAACAAATAGATATGAGTATAATATTGATAAATTTAATGCTGATAAACAAAAACTAAGAAAAAATGGTTTTCCAGGTAAAAAGATTGTTCTATCAACAACGGTAAAAGAAATTGAACCATATGCGTTCTCGGATAACACAGAAGAAATTGTTCTTAATGAAGGACTGGAAGTTATTCACGAATATGCATTAAAAAATATTAATGCGACTGTAATTAAACTTCCAACTACAGTAAAAAAGATTGGAAAAGATGTATTTGGTCCAACAGTAATCAAGGTAGTGGGACAGTGCAAGGAGCTGGAACTTACAGCTAAGACTTTTGAAGATGATGTGAATTTAAGAGTAGTAGAGTTAAAGGGCGTTAAAAATGTTCCGAATGAATTGTTTACAGGATGTGGAAAACTTAAAAGAGTTGCCATAACTGGTGGATATACATCTATTTCTGATAAGGCTTTTGTAGGAGCTAAAAACCTAAGACAGATAATCACATCAAAAGCGATTGATGGAGATATAATGTCTAGATGCAAAAAATTAAAGACTAAAGATATAACGATAACAACTGAGCCGAAGGCATTTGATGATTTTTATATTGTAAATGGAAAGTTAATTGAATATACAGGAAATGATATTCAAGTTACAATTCCAAAGAAAGTTAAAATAATAGGAGAGTATGCTTTTTCAAAGAATTATAAGATTGAAAAAATAGTTATGACAAATGATGTTAAGACTATAGAAAGATATGCATTTTATTATTGTGAAAGATTAACAACAGTTAAATTTTCTACAAAATTAAAAACAATAGGAAACAATGCATTTACATACTGCACTAATATAAAAAAATATAATTTGCCTAAGAGTCTTAAGACTATAGGAGCTGGAGCATTTAAGGAAAATTACAGCCTTACAAAAATTGATATACCGACAAACGTAAAAGAAATTAAAAGTAACACATTTAAATGGTGTATTAATCTTAAAAAAGTTAAATTGAATAAAAATGTTAGAACTATTGGAAAATCAGCATTTTCATATACAGGTTTAAATAAAATTAATTTAGGTAATATAAAAACAATAGGAAAGAATGCGTTTTTTAATACAAAACTAGTAAATATTAATCTTAAGTCTGCAAAGAAAATTGGTAAAGCAGCTTTTGCAAAAGTAAAAACTGTTAGGAACATAAAAATTAATAAAAAGGTTAAAATAGCTAAGAATGCTTTTTATGGAGTAAAATTTAAGAAAGTTGTAAAATACGTATAAAAATGTAAGAAACACATAAGTATTTTTATATGTAGAAAGTCACAGGCAAAAATCATTGACGTGGTATTAATGTTGAAGATTGAATTATTAAAATGAATAAAATATTGGTTGTTCAAAGATTGACAAATATGCTTAAAAATAATAAACTCTAAGTGGTAGATTGATAAACGCAATGAAGAGTTGAGTAAGCTTGAGCTAAGCTAAACAGAGAGTCTGGATGGGTGAGAGCAGGCAGTGGAGAAAAGCTGAATATGGACTTGGAGCGGTATCGGTGAGCGAATATACACGTAAGCCGGTGACGGACAACACCCGTTAAAGTGTAATGAGGTTTGGTGAAAATTTTGAGTTTCATCAAATGAAGTAAAGTGGTACCACGAAGTTAACTCTCGTCTTTACATTTTTGTAAAGACGAGAGATTTTTTTGCTGTTATGTATCTTCTAAAACATATTAATTTTATTATTTATTAAATTTATTCGAAAAACGCTATGCTCGAAAAGATGTTGCGTAATTAAGAAATTATTTTATCACATAACGAAAATCTGACTATCGTTTTATAATATACATAACAGCAAAAAACTATTTAATAAAAATCAATAAGGAGAAAATAAAATGTCAGAAAAGAAAACATATTATTTGACAACGGCGATTGCCTATACATCAGGCAAACCACATATTGGCAACACATACGAGGCAATATTAGCAGACAGTATCGTAAGATACAAAAGACAGCAGGGATATGACGTAAGATTCCAGACAGGAACAGATGAACATGGTCAAAAAATTGAATTAAAAGCAGCAGAAGCAGGAATAACACCAAAAGAATACGTGGACAACGTAGCAGGTGTCATACAGGAAATCTGGGATTATATGAATACATCATATGACAAATTTATAAGAACAACAGATGCAGACCATGAAGCTCAGGTACAGAAAATATTTAAGAAGTTATATGACCAAGGTGATATCTATAAGGGGTATTATGAAGGAATGTACTGTACACCTTGTGAATCATTTTTTACAGAATCACAGCTAGTAGACGGCAAGTGCCCAGACTGTGGCAGAGAATGTACACCGGCAAAAGAAGAAGCATATTTCTTCAAAATGAGCAAGTATGCTGACAGATTAATAGAGCACATCAATACACATCCGGAATTTATACAGCCGGAATCTAGAAAGAATGAAATGATGAACAACTTTCTTCTTCCGGGACTTCAGGATTTGTGCGTTTCAAGAACATCATTTAAATGGGGAGTACCGGTAGATTTTGATGACAAACATGTAATATATGTTTGGATTGATGCACTTTCAAACTACA
>CAYWUE010000055.1:0-13490 GCA_964461415.1 uncultured Eubacterium sp. | reverse complement strand
TTCCGGTCAGCGAAGATCAGGGAATGATTGATGCTGTAAAGGAAGGAGCATTGACAATAGAAAAATTAGAAGCAATGACATGTGTTTGCTCAGTTGGTCTTGATATGATTGCAATTCCTGGAGATACAAAACCGACAACAATTGCAGGAATTATAGCTGACGAGTCAGCTATTGGTATGATTAACCAAAAAACTACAGCAGTAAGAGTAATTCCAGTAATTGGAAAAGGGGTAGGAGAAATCGTAGAATTTGGCGGACTTTTGGGATATGCACCGATTATGCCAGTAAATAAATTTTCATGTGATGCATTTGTAAACCGTACAGGACGTATACCTGCACCAATACATAGTTTTAAGAATTAATAAATAATTAGAATAAAAGAACAGCTATGGTATGCATTTAAAAATTTTCTACCAAAAGGAGAAAATTTAAGGGATTAATTTTGTATACATTATAGCTGTTCTTTATATTATCCTATATTATATTTTATTATTTTATTATTTTATTATTTTATTATTTTATTATTTTATTATTTTATTATTTATTATTTTTTATTTTTCATTTTTTGATTTTTAATTTTTATTTTATACGGTCACAATCTGTCTTTCAGGTTCCGAAGGTATAAATTCTTTATATTTCGTCATATATATCATTCTATAAATATGGTCAGCATTGATTGTTGTATCAAGCATCTTTTTTGATATGGCATCTGAATTGTTATAGTATGTCGAAAACTTATTTATTATATCTATTGTACTGTTTTTCTTTATAAGTGAAAGTATTTTAGAAGATTTATTAATTCCTAA
The DNA here is from genome assembly GCA_964461415.1 of uncultured Eubacterium sp. Taxonomy (GTDB): domain Bacteria; phylum Bacillota; class Clostridia; order Lachnospirales; family Lachnospiraceae; genus Eubacterium_G. The sequence goes on along the minus strand of CAYWUE010000055.1, from coordinate 12,684 downwards.
TAATCGTCCAAACTTAAAATAACCATTATTAATAAACTGGCAAACATCATTTTCATTTAAATCAAGAACAATATGCAATAATGCTCTTGAAATTGCAGAGTAAGTATAATTTTTTGATTGAAGCTTTTTGATGAAAGTGTCAAAATCTGTAAATTTGTATTTATAATTATTTATTCGATTAGATAATTCAACATTTATTCCGTATATATGAGAAAAATCATTTAGTGTTATTAATTTAGCGCCTAAAATACTATTAAAATCTTCAGCGACAATAAATTTTTTTAATGATAAAAAATCTAAGGTATTACATGGAAGAAGTGAACTTATAGTATCTGTGTCTCTATCTTTAAGTTTTGTTCTAATTCCGGTAGCAGATGCAAAACAAAGCTTAGTGTCAGTGCTATGATATCCTGCACCAATACGCATAATAGGTACAGGCTTGATTTTAGAATTAAATAGCTTTAATGCTTTTAAGTATTCAATAGCTAAAATATTATTAGGCATAGACAGGATATAATTTAAATCAAAACAGTTATTATATAAAGTCGTATTTTTCTCCGGATTATTAATGCCATATATATCTGATGTTGAATTTTTATCCAAAATGGAAAAATTATCGTTTAAATATTGCGACAAGGCGGTATTTCTGGCTTTTGGAAAAGAAATTCCGGTTTTTAGCGCGTGAGCTAAAAGATTTTTGTAAGCTAAAGGTTCATCTAAAAGAATATCAGCTATTACTTGTAAGGAATAAAAGTTTTTTGTTTCGCAACCAAAACATAAGAAATCTACACAGTTTAAATCATTTAAAAATTTAACGGAAGCTCTGGCAAAAGTTTCGGCAGAAGAGGTTGAATAAAAAAAAGGCAATTCAAAAACAGCATCTGCTCCGTTTAAAAGAGCCATTTTTGTTCTTATGGATTTGTCCCAAACAGCAGGGAGTCCACGCTGAACATAGTTGCCGCTGCATATGATTACGACGTTATCTGCACCTGTTTCTTTTTTTGCCTGTTCAATCAAATATTTATGTCCGTTATGAAATGGATTAAATTCTGCTATAATTCCAACTGTTTTCATTATTTACTCCTGTGATTTTAGTATTAAGTATTATTATATAGTTTTATTTGATAATGACAAGTTGAAAAATCTAAAATGCTTGATCAGTCCACAAAAAGTTTAAGTGAAAAATACAATTGCAATAAGGGTGGAAATATAATTGCAATAATGATAAGGTGTTGTCTATTCAAAAAAGTTGTATTATAATATTATAGATTGAAAAATATAAAAAGAGGAGAGAATAATGGGATTTATTGAACAACTAAAGATTAAGGCGAAATCTAACAAAAAGACTATTGTACTTCCAGAGGGAATGGATAAAAGAACCTACGAAGCCGCACAGCAGATTATAAAAGAAGATTTTGCCGATATTATAATTTTGGCAAGTCCCGAAGAAGCTGAAAAGTACGGAAAAGGCTTTGACATAGATGATGTAACCATTATTGACCCGAAGGATTGTATAAAAACAAAGGAATATGCTAAGGATTTCTATTTATTAAGAAAAGCTAAAGGTATGACCGAAACACAGGCTTATGCAATGCTTGTAAGTGATTATATGTATTTTGCATGTATGATGGTTAGAGCAGGTGATGCTGATGGAGTTGTATCAGGAGCATGCCATTCCTCTGCTAATACACTTAGACCGTCTTTACAGATTATAAAGACTAAGCCGGGTAGTAAATTAGTTTCTGCATTCTTTGTAATGTGTGTTGGAAATAAAGAACTAGGTGCAAATGGTGTATTCGTTATGGGAGATTGCGGTCTTAATCAGAATCCGAATCCGGAACAATTGGCAGATATTGCGGCAAGCAGTGCGGAATCCTTTGAATATCTTGTTGGAGAAAAAGCAAGAGTTGCAATGTTATCACATTCCTCACATGGCAGTGCGGCGCATGCCGATGTGGATAAGGTTGTGGAGGCAACAAAAATAGCGCAGAAGGAATATCCGCAGTTTCTTATTGATGGAGAATTGCAGACGGATGCAGCTGTAGTTCCAGAGGTTGCAGAAATTAAGGCACCGGATAGTCCGGTAGCAGGAAGAGCTAATGTTTTAGTATTTCCTGACCTGGATGCAGGAAACATCGGTTATAAATTAGTTCAAAGGTTAGGTAATGCAGAAGCCTACGGTCCGTTATGTCAGGGGATTGCAAAACCGATTAATGACTTATCAAGAGGATGTAGTGCAAAAGATATAGTTGGTGTTGTTGCCATTACGGCAGTTCAGGCACAAATGAATTAAAAGGAGAAAAAATGGAAGTTTTAGTTATTAATTGCGGAAGCTCATCATTGAAGTTTCAGCTTATAAATTCAGAAAGTGAAGAAGTTTTAGCAAAAGGTATTTGTGAAAGAATCGGTATGGAAGGCAGTATTATAACATATCAGCCGATAGGCAGTGAAAAAGAAGTTAAAAATATTGATATGCCTACACATAACGAAGCTATTAATGCAGTAATCGAAGCATTAACTAACAATGAAACAGGTGTTATAAAGGACATGAGCGAGGTTGGAGCTGTAGGTCACAGAGTAGCTCATGGTGGAGAATATTTCTTACAGTCAGCTCTTGCTACAGATGAAGCAATTGAAAAAATTGAAGAATGCAGTTATCTTGCACCGTTACACAATCCAGCTAATATTATCGGTATAAAGGCATGCAAGCAGGTTATGCCTGATACACCTAATGTGGTCGTTTTTGATACAGCATTCCATCAGACGATGCCTGAAAGTGCATATCTTTATGCTCTTCCACGTAAATATTATGATGATTATAAGATTAGAAGATACGGATTCCATGGCACATCACATAGCTTTGTTTCAAAACGTGTTGCAGAAATTATGGACAAGCCATATAATGAATTGAAAACTATTGTATGTCATTTGGGAAATGGTGCCAGTATATGTGCAGTTGACGGTGGAAAGTCAGTAGATACAAGTATGGGACTTACACCGTTAGCGGGTGTTATTATGGGAACACGTTCAGGTGACATTGATCCTGGAATTATTGAAGTTATTGCAAATAAAGAAAATAAAAATATCACTGAAATCACGAGTATGCTTAATAAGGAATCAGGTATCGCAGGATTGTCAGGGGTTTCAAGTGATTTTAGAGATATTACATCAGCAATAGAAGAAGGAAATGCTCAGGCAAAATCAGCTTTTGAAGCATATATCAGACAGGTTGTAAGATTTGTTGGAGCTTATGTTGCAGTAATGAATGGTGTAGATGATATTGTATTTACGGCAGGCGTTGGCGAAAATAATGCTTTAGTAAGAAAAGGTGTTTGTGAACATTTAGGTTACTTGGGTGTAAAAACAAATGAAGAAGCAAATAATACACGTGGTGAAGAAATAATGATTTCAACACCGGATTCAAAGGTTAAAGTGTTTGTTATACCAACTAATGAGGAACTTGCTATTGCAAGAGAAACAGTTGAAGTTTTAAACAATAATTAAGGAAAGTAAAAAAGTGAAAATTTTTAGGTTGTTTTATATTTTTTATAAAGGAATTGCAGATTTCACAACTAATTAAAAAAGTGTTTGACAAATAAGACACCGGTATGTATAATTGTTAAGGTGTCTTTGAAAAGAGGATATTATGATAATTGATTTACATGAGCTTTTGCAGGAAGATAATGGTAATCGCGTTTATCATCCTAAACTGGAAGCAAAAGAATTTAAAACTGGAAACACATCATACAATATTAAGGATTATGAATTTAAATTATCATTTCATAATGAAGGTAAGAATCATATCTCCTGTAAATGTGATGGACAGGCTGTTTTAGAAATTCCATGTGACAGATGCTTAGAGCCAGTAGATTATAAGATTGATATTGATTATTTCAAAGACTTGGATATGAAAAAAACGACAGAAGAAAAGATTGCTGAACTAGATGAGGATTTTTATTTAGAAGGCACGTGCTTTGATACTGATGTTTTGATTCATAACGAGATTCTGGTTAATTTACCTATGAAAGTTCTTTGCTGTGAAAACTGCAAAGGAATTTGCAATAGATGCGGCGCTAATCTCAATATGGGATCTTGTAAGTGCGACGACGCAGAACTCGATCCGAGAATGTCGAAAATATTAGATATTTTTAATCAGTTTAAGGAGGTGTAAACCATGTCTATCTGTCCAAAGAACAAATCTTCTAAAGGCAGAAGAGATAAAAGAAGAGCTAACTGGAAAATGTCAGCTCCTAACCTTGTTAAATGTAGCAAATGTGGAGAGTTAATGATGCCACATAGAGTATGCAAGGCATGCGGAAGCTATAACAAAAAAGAAATCGTTGCAGTTGATTAATTTGATTTGTTTCATATCATAAAATATCAACTATTAAAAATAAGACTCTGTGATAAATCACAGAGTCTTATTTTTTTGTTGTGTAAAACAATCATATAGAACCGTGATTGGTTTTCAATCGCAGAGTTTCGCAATTGATTTTCTTGATTTTATCAGTATTTTTTAGTATAGTATCTCTATATGCGAAAAAGGAGGCATTGTATGTCAAAGACAGTTGTTGCGTTGGATTGTATGGGCGGCGACAACGCGCCTTTCGAAATTGTAAAAGGAGCAGTTGAAGCTATAAATGAAAATAAAAATGTTCTTGTCAAATTAGTTGGCATAGAGGAGCAAATATTAGAAGAATTAAAAAAATATGAATATAACAGTGAGCAGTTAGAAATTGTAAATGCTACACAGACAATTGAAACGGGTGAACCACCGGTTGCGGCGATTAGAGAAAAAACAGATTCATCATTAGTAAAATGTATGTATATGGTAAAAAAAGGTGATGCAGATGCTATGGTATCAGCAGGAAGTACGGGAGCTAATCTTGTAGGCGGACATGTTATAATCGGAAGATTAAAAGGCGTTCAAAGACCGCCGCTTGCACCGCTTATTCCTACGAAAGATGGAGTTTCATTGTTGATTGACTGTGGTGCTAATGTGGATTCAAGACCAGCACACCTTATCCAGTTTGCAAAAATAGGCTCAATATATATGGAAAATATAGTAGGTATTAAAAATCCTAGAGTAGGTCTTGTGAATATTGGCGCTGAAGAAGAAAAAGGAAATGCCCTGACAAAAGAAACATATCAGCTGTTAAAAGAAACAAAGGGAATTAACTTCATTGGAAATGTAGAAGCAAGAGAAATTCCGGAAGGTGTGGCAGATGTTATTGTCTGTGATGCTTTTGTTGGAAACGTTATTTTGAAATTATATGAAGGTGTTGGAAGCGTATTGATTTCAAAAATAAAAGGTTCAATAATGAATGGATTAAAAAATAAAATCGGTGCACTATTTATAAAAAAGGATTTGAAAAAAACATTAAAGGCTTTTCAAGTTGAGGAATACGGCGGAGCACCATTACTTGGACTTAAGGGATTGCTTGTAAAAACTCATGGTAATTCTAAGTCAGTTGAGATTAAAAATTCAATTTTCCAGTGTATTACATTTAAGGAAATGGATTTAAATAATAAAATTAAAGAAAAATTAATTATGGAGGATTAGAATAATGGAATTTGAAAGATTAGCAAGTGCAATAGCAGAGGTTTTGGATATTGATGTAGAAAAAATCACACCAGATAGTAAATTTGTAGAAGATTTAGGAGCAGATTCTCTTGATGTTCTTGAAATTGTTATGGGAATTGAAAGTGAATTTGGTATTAAAATTCCTATAGATGCAACAGAAAATATTGTGACAGCTGGCGATGCTTTTGAAGCTATTAAGAAACAGCTTTAATTTTGAATCAGAATATTTAGAGTTTTAGGCCCTATAAATATAGGGCTTTTGCTCTCTTATTGGAAATTGATTTAAATTTTCTATAAGAGAACAAAAGCAGAAAAAGTATATTGAAGGAGAAATATACGGTGAATACAGATTATGAAAAGTTAGAAAGTAATATTGGGTATTGTTTTAAAAATAAAGAGTTGTTAATCAATGCCCTGACACATACTTCATATGCTAATGAACATAGGTATAAAGGTATTAAGAATAACGAAAGATTAGAATTTTTAGGTGATGCAGTACTTGAACTTGTATCAAGTGAATATTTGTATAATAATATGAAAGATATGCCGGAAGGGAAAATGACAAAATTAAGAGCGAGTTTGGTATGCGAACCTACACTTGCTATGGATGCAAGAGCAATAGGGTTAGATGAATTTTTATACTTGGGAAAAGGTGAAGATAACACCGGCGGAAGAAGAAGAGATTCTATTGTATCAGATGCTTTTGAAGCATTGATTGGGGCGATATTCCTTGATGGAGGTATAGAAGAGGCAAAATATTTTGTTTTGAAATTTGCTCTTGATGATATTGAAAATAAAAAACTGTTTTATGATAGTAAAACTATTTTGCAGGAAAGGATTAATTCTGTAAAAAATGGAAATCTTTCGTATGAAATAGTTGGCGAATCGGGACCTGACCATGATAAAAGTTACGAAGCGGTGGCAGTACTCGATGGACAGATCGTTGGAAGAGGCAATGGGCATACAAAAAAAGCGGCAGAACAACAGGCTGCATTTTGTGCATTAAAAACATTAGATAAGAGGAATTAAGATGTATTTAAAAAGTATAGAGATACACGGTTTTAAATCGTTTGCGAACAAAATTAAATTTGAATTTCATAATGGGATTACCGGAATTGTCGGACCAAATGGTTCGGGAAAAAGTAATGTAGCTGACGCAGTCAGATGGGTTTTGGGTGAGCAAAAAACAAAACAGCTTCGCAGCTCAAAGATGGAAGATGTAATTTTTGCCGGTACTGAAAATAGAAAACCTATGGGATATTCTTATGTTGCTATTACATTTGATAATTCAGACCACAAATTAAATATTGACTATGACGAGGTTACAGTTTCACGACGTTTGTTCCGTTCGGGTGAAAGTGAGTATATGATAAACGGTACTCAGGTTCGATTGAAGGACGTTAACGAAATGTTCTATGACACAGGTATCGGTAAAGAAGGTTATTCTATAATCGGTCAGGGGCAGATTGATAGAATTTTAAGTGGTAAGCCAGAAGAAAGAAGAGAGCTTTTTGACGAAGCTGCAGGCATTGTAAAATTCAAAAGACGTAAAAATGAAGCTATGAAAAAGCTTGATGATCAGAATCAGAATCTGGTGCGTGTATCTGATATTTTAGGAGAATTAGAGCGTCAGGTTGTACCGTTAGAAAAACAGTGTGAGAAAGCAAAAAGATATTTGATTCTGAAAGATGATTTGAAAGTAAATGATGTAAATATGTTTCTTATTGAAATGGAAGAAATTAGAAATCGTCTTTCTCAAATTGATGAAAAAATTAAAATTGCAACTTTTGATATGAAAACATCAAGTGAAGAGTTTGATAAGATTAAGTCTGACTATACTAAGCTAGAAGGGATTATCGAAGAAATAAATACTTCTATTGAAAGCAAGAAGTCAACATTAAATGAAACAATACTTAATGTTGAAAAACTTGAAGGACAGATTAACGTTATTAAGGAACAGATTAATTCTGCTAAAAATAACGAATCATATATTAATCAGAGAATTCAGTCTGTTACAGCTGAAATTGAAACGCAGAATGAAGAATTATCAAAATCAGAAGAAGAAAAGAGCAAAAATGAAAAGCAGCTTAATGAAATAATTGCTAATCAGACAGAAATTGCTGAAGAAATGGCAAGCGTAAATGAACAGTATGTAGAACTTGAAAAAGAGATTGAGAACAATAAAGCAGAAATAATTAATTTGTTAAATGCAAAAGCACTTATAAAAACCAAAATCCAAAGATGCGATACATTGCTTGAGCAGATTAATATCAGAAAATCCAAGCTTAGTCAGAAATTGATTGAGTTTCAGAGAAGAAAAGATTCTCAGAATACAATGATTGCACAGCTTGAAGAAGAATTAAGCGTAGCTGACAAGGAAATTGAACAGATTACAAAAAAGTTAAATGAGTATAAGGCTAACCTTGCTGATTTGAGAGTTAAACAATCAGAAATAACAGCTTCATTGTCAAAAAATCAGGAAAGATATCATAAGACAAAATCTAATCTTGATGCTTTGAAAAATATTACTGAGAGATATGAAGGATATGGAAACAGCATTAAGAAGGTAATGGAACTTAGGGAAACTAAAAAAGGCATTATCGGTGTTATAGCTGATATCATAAAAGTTGACAAAAAATACGAAATTGCAATCGAAACAGCTTTAGGCGGAAATATTCAGAATATCGTAACAGATACAGAGACAACGGCTAAGGATACTATTGAATATCTTAAAAAGCATAAATATGGCAGGGCAACGTTTTTGCCATTAAGTAGTATGAGCAACAAAACTAACTTTAATGCACCAGATGCATTAGAAGAAAAGGGTGTTGTGGGTCTTGCAAGTGAATTGGTTGATATCAAGAAGGAATACGAGGGTGTTGCTAAATATTTGCTTGGCAGAGTAATGGTTGTAGATACGATTGATAATGCCATAGCTATTGAGCGAAAGTACAAATATACCGTAAGAATTGTTACGCTTGAGGGAGAATACTTGAATGTAGGTGGTTCTATCTCCGGTGGAGCTTTTAAAAACAGCAGTAATCTTTTAGGTAGAAGACGAGAAATTGATGAACTTGAAAAAAGCCTTAAGGAACTAAGGGAAGAAAAAGATATTCTTGATAAGGGATTGATTGAAAATAGAGGAAATATTAGTGTACTTTCTGATGAAGTTAATAAAATAAGTACAGGACTTCAGGAACATAAACTTCTTAAAAATACTATCGAAATTAATTTAAAACAGGCTAAAACTCAAAAAGATAACATTATAAATCAGTATCAGGGATATACTGAAGAAAGTAATAATATAGCTTTTGAAATTCAGGATATTAACAAAAATAACAGCCAATTAAATGAAGAACTTGTTGATACAGAGGACAGAAGCACAAATCTTGAAAAACAAGTTGTGGAAAAAACGAAAGAGTTAGGTAGGTTGAAAGAGGTTCTTAATAACAAGAATAGTATTTTAGAAGAAGTTAATATAGAAATTTCTAATCTAAAACAAAAGCATGAATTTATTGTTGAAAGAATTAATCGTTCTGTAGATATTATTGAAGGGCTTAATAAAGAGCTTCAACATATTAAAGCTAATTCGACAGATAATAACGAAGAAATTAGTGCAAGATTAGATGCAATCGAAGGATTTGGAAAACAGGTTGAAATTAACAAACAGGATATTCAAAGATTAAATCTAGAAATAGAAGAAGAAAAAGCTCTAAAGGAACAACAGAGTGCAGAACATAAGGATTTCTTTGAAAAACGAGAAAATCTTTCGAAACAGATTTCAGAACTTGATAAAGAGCTTTACAGATTAAATTCTCAAAAAGAGGCTTTGGAAGAAAAAGCAGAAAATAAAGAAAACTATATGTGGAATGAATACGAAATTACATATAGAAAAGCTTCTGAATTGAAAAATGAAGAATGTGGTGATAAATCTGTTATTAGAGAAAATATAGCTACAATTCGTAAGGAAATGAAGTCCTTAGGTGATGTTAATATTAATGCTATTGAAGAGTTTAAGGAAATCAATGAAAGATATCAGTTTATGAAAGGTCAGCATGATGATCTTATGGAAGCTAAAGAAAATCTATTAAAGATAATTGAAGAGCTTGAAGTTGGTATGAGAAAACAGTTCAAGGAAAAATTTGAAGAAATCAAGATAGAATTTGATACTGTATTTAAAGAATTGTTTGGCGGTGGTAAAGGTACGATTGAACTTACTGAGGCGGATGACATTCTTGATGCAGGAATAAATATTATATCTCAACCGCCAGGAAAAAAATTACAGAATATGATGCAGTTATCAGGTGGAGAAAAAGCATTGACTGCTATAAGTTTGTTATTTGCTATACAAAATCTCAAACCATCACCGTTCTGTCTTTTGGACGAAATTGAAGCAGCACTTGACGGTTCTAATGTAGTGAGATTTGCAGAATATCTGCATAAACTTACGAAAAATACTCAGTTTATTGTTATCACCCACAGACGTGGAACAATGAATTGTGCAGACAGACTTTACGGTATTACGATGCAGGAAAAAGGTATTTCAGCATTGGTATCAGTTGATCTTCTCGATTCTAGCTTGGAAAAAGAAGAATAGAATTAATCTGAAATATGTAATTTAATTAAATGTTGTAAAAATAATTTAAATTATACAAAAATAAATTTGCGAGGTTAAAAATGGCAGGAAATTTTTTTAAGAAGCTTGTAAGCGGATTGTCAAAAACTAGAAACAATATTGTATCTAATCTAAATTCGATTTTCAATGGATTTTCAAAAATAGACGAAGATTTTTATGAGGAATTAGAAGAAATTCTAATTATGAGTGACATAGGAGTAAATACAACAGAGAAAATCTTAGAAAATCTAAGAGAACAGGTGAAAGAAAATAATATAAAGGAACCTATTGAATGCAGAGAGCTGTTAATCAAAAATATTGAGGAACAGATGGATTTGGGTGAAAATGCCTACGATTTTGAAAATGAAAAATCAGTTATTCTTATGATAGGAGTTAACGGTGTTGGCAAAACAACATCAATAGGAAAACTTGCCAGCCAGTTCAAAAATAATGGCAAAAAAGTTGTACTTGCAGCTGCAGATACATTTAGAGCGGCTGCGGCTGAACAGTTAAAAGAATGGGCTAACAGAGCCAATGTAGACATTGTAATGGGGGCGGAAGGTTCAGATCCGGGTTCAGTATTGTTTGATGCAATTAGCTCCGCAAAAAATAAAAATGCAGATATTTTACTTTGTGATACAGCAGGACGACTTCACAATAAAAAGAATTTGATGGAAGAACTAAAAAAATTAGACAGAATTATAGAGAAAGAATATGCTCTATGTCGTAGAGAAAACTTTATAGTATTAGATGCAACAACAGGTCAGAATGCTTTAGCTCAAGCAAGACAATTTAAAGAATGTACAGATATAACGGGTGTAATTTTGACGAAAATGGACGGTTCCGCAAAAGGAGGAATAGCAATTGCAATTCAGTCAGAGCTTGGGATACCTGTAAAATATATAGGTGTAGGTGAACAGATTGACGATTTACAAAAATTTGATTCACACCAGTTTGTGGAAGCGTTGTTTGATGTGAAAAATGAAGAAGTTGAAATAATTGAATAACAAGACTACAATAATACAAAAGCTGAAAAGATATTATTAATTGTTTTTGATAATACTACAATAAAATCAGAGAAATAAAATTACTGAAAAATATAAAAAGGAAGTGATAAAAAATGGAAGAAAAACTTACTTTGAAGAAATTTGAAGAGGCAAGTGAAATTGTAAAAAAGGTAACATTAAATACAAATCTTATTTATAGCGATTATTTTAGTGCACAGACAGGCAATCAGGTATATATTAAGCCTGAAAATATGCAGTTTACAGGTGCATATAAGGTTAGAGGTGCATATTACAAAATAAGCACATTGTCTGAAGAAAAAAGAAAAAAAGGCCTCATAACAGCTTCGGCGGGCAATCATGCTCAAGGTGTTGCATATGCTGCAAAGATTTTCGGTGTCAAAGCGACTGTAGTAATGCCTACAGTAACCCCGCTTATGAAAGTTAACAGAACAAAGAGCTATGGTGCAGACGTAATACTTTATGGTGATGTTTATGATGATGCATGTAATTATGCATTAAATCTTGCTCAAAAGGAAGGTTATACATTTATACATCCTTTTGATGACTTGGACGTTGCTACAGGACAGGGGACAATTGCAATGGAAATCTTTAAGGAGCTTCCGACTGTAGATTATATACTTGTTCCGATTGGAGGGGGCGGACTTGCAACAGGTGTAAGTACATTAGCAAAAATGCTTAATCCAAGAATTAAGGTTATAGGTGTTGAACCGGCTAATGCAGCTTGTATGAAAGCTTCACTGAAATCGGGTGAGGTTATGACACTTCCTAGTGCAAATACAATTGCGGACGGAACTGCAGTAAAAACTCCGGGGACAAAAATATTCCCTTACATAAAAGAAAATATTGATGAAATAATTACAATTAAGGATGAGGAATTAATTGATTGCTTCCTCGATATGGTTGAGAATCATAAATTAGTAGCTGAAAACTCAGGCTTGTTGACAATTGCAGCATTGAAACATTTGAAATGTAAAGACAAAAAAGTTGTTTCTATCATAAGTGGTGGTAATATGGATATTATTACAATGTCATCAACTTTACAACATGGTTTAATACAAAGAGGCAGAGTATTTTCAGTTTCTGTATTGCTTCCTGATAAGCCAGGTGAACTTGTAAAAGTTGCAAATGAGATAGCAAATCAGCAGGGAAATGTTATAAAACTCGAACACAATCAGTTCGTTTCAGTAAACAGAAATGCTGCTGTAGAACTTAAGGTTACGTTGGAGTGTTTCGGTCACGAGCATAAGGCGCAAATATTGAAGGCTTTAGGGGGTGCCGGATATAATCCAAAAGAAGTAGCTCCGAATTTATAAAAATAAAAGAAATAAGCTTTTCGTCTTAATGAAAATAAACTTTTTAGTTTCAATAAAAAGAAATGAAGGAAATAAAGGAAAAAGAAAAGAAGCTGAAGTGAAAAGTTTATTTCCACTTTGAAAAAGCTGATTTGCAAAGTGGCA
>CAYWUE010000054.1:0-13684 GCA_964461415.1 uncultured Eubacterium sp. | reverse complement strand
AAAACAGCTGGTCGTAACAATCAGGGTAAAATTACAGTGAGACACCATGGTGGTGGATCTAGAAGAAAATATAGAATAATCGACTTCAAGAGAAACAAAGTTGATGTTCCTGCAACAGTTAAGAGTATTGAATATGATCCAAATAGAACAGCTAACATTGCATTGATTTGCTATGCTGATGGTGAAAAGGCATATATCATCGCTCCTAACGGATTAAAAGTAGGCGATGTACTTATGAACGGCGAAAACGCTGAAGTAAAAGTTGGTAACTGCTTACCTCTTTCAGCTATTCCTGTTGGTACAGAAATCCACAACATTGAGTTATATCCAGGTAAGGGTGGACAGTTAGTTCGTGCGGCTGGAAATGCAGCTCAGTTGATGGCTAAAGAAGGAAAGTATGCTACATTAAGACTTCCTTCAGGCGAAATGAGAATGGTTCCAATCGTATGTCGTGCAACAATCGGTACAGTTGGAAACGTTGAACACGGTCTTGTAAATATTGGTAAGGCAGGACGTAAGCGTAATATGGGTATCAGACCTACAGTTCGTGGTTCTGTTATGAACCCTAATGACCATCCACACGGTGGTGGTGAAGGACGTGCACCAGTAGGACGTTCAGGACCATGTACACCTTGGGGTAAACCAGCACTTGGTTTGAAGACACGTAAGAAGAATAAACAGTCTAACAAGATGATCGTTAGAAGACGTGACGGAAAGAACATGAAATAAGGAGGTAGAAACTAATGGCTAGATCATTAAAAAAAGGTCCATTTGCGGATGAAAGTTTGTTAAAGAAAATTGACGCTATGAACGAAAAAGACGATAAGTCAGTTGTTAAGACATGGTCAAGACGTTCTACAATTTTCCCACAGATGGTTGGACATACAATCGCTGTCCATGATGGTAGAAAGCACGTTCCAGTATATGTTACAGAAGATATGGTTGGACATAAACTTGGAGAATTTGTTTCTACTAGAACTTATAGAGGACACGGAAAAGACGAAAAGAAGGGTAGATAATATCCTACAGATTTTGAAAGGAGGTCTCATCTATGGCAAGAGGACATAGATCCCAGATAAAGAGAGAAAGAAATGCTAATAAAGATACTAGACCATCAGCAAAGTTATCATATGCTAGAGTGTCAGTACAGAAGGCATGTTTCGTATTAGATGCCATCAGAGGTAAAGATGTACAGAGTGCTATTGGTATTCTCACATATAACCCAAGATATGCATCAAGTGTAATTTTAAAATTATTAAATTCAGCAATCGCAAATGCTGAAAACAACAACAATATGGATGTTAGTAAACTTTACATTGCAGAGTGTTATGCTAATGCAGCTCCTACAATGAAAAGAATTAAACCTAGAGCACAGGGTAGAGCTTATAGAATCTTAAAGAGAAACAGCCACATTACATTAGTGCTCGATGAGAGATAAGATAGGAGGCAAAGTATGGGACAGAAAGTTAATCCTCATGGATTAAGAGTCGGAGTTATTAAGGACTGGGACTCAAAATGGTATGCTGAAGCTGATTTCGCTGATAACCTTATCGAAGATTATGAAATCAGAACATACCTTAAGAAAAAGTTATACAACACAGGTGTTTCTAAGATTGAAATCGAAAGATCATCTGACAGAGTAAGAGTTAATGTTTATACAGCTAAGCCTGGTCTTGTAATCGGTAAGGGTGGCGCTGAAATTGAAAAGGTTAAAGCAGAAGTTCAGAAAATGACAGATAAGAAGTTATTTATGGACGTTAAAGATGTTAAGAGACCTGATAAGGATGCACAGTTAGTAGCAGAAAACATTGCTGCACAGTTAGAAAACCGTGTATCATTTAGAAGAGCTATGAAGTCATGCATGTCAAGAACAATGAAGTCAGGTGCTTTAGGTATTAAGACTTCTGTATCAGGACGTCTTGGTGGTGCTGATATGGCTCGTACAGAGTTCTATAGTGAAGGAACAATTCCACTTCAGACATTAAGAGCTGATATCGACTATGGTTTCGCTGAAGCTGATACAACTTACGGAAAAGTAGGTGTAAAGGTTTGGATTTACAATGGCGAAATACTTCCAACTAAAGAAGGGAGCGATAAATAATGTTAATGCCAAAAAGAGTTAAACGTAGAAAACAGTTCCGTGGTTCTATGAGAGGTAAAGCATCAAGAGGTAACAAAATCTCTTACGGTGAATATGGTATCGTAGCAATGGAACCGGGATGGATCAAATCAAATCAGATCGAAGCTGCCAGAATCGCTATGACACGTTACGTTAAGCGTGGTGGTAAGGTTTGGATTAAGATTTTCCCAGATAAGCCAGTAACAGCAACACCTGCTGAAACTCGAATGGGTAAAGGTAAGGGTGCTCTTGAATACTGGGTAGCTGTAGTAAAACCGGGCAGAGTTATGTTCGAAATTGCCGGAGTACCGGAAGAAACAGCTAGAGAAGCTTTGAGACTTGCAACCCACAAACTTCCAATTAAGTGTAAGGTTGTTTCACGTGCAGATTTAGAAGGCGGTGATAACAGTGAAAATTAAGACATATGTAGAAGATTTAAGAACAAAATCAGCTGCAGAATTAAATGATGAATTAGTAGCTGCTAAGAAGGAACTTTTCAATTTAAGATTCCAGAACGCAACAAACCAGTTAGATAACACAAGCAGAATCAATGAAGTTAGAAAAAACATTGCCAGAATTCAGACTGTTATAGTTGAAAAGGCAAATGCTGCTGAATAGTTAGAGGTTAGTCCCCTATCGGAATAGACCGATAGTAAGGTTATGAAAGGAGAAATTGTTGTGGAAAGAAATTTAAGAAAAACACGTACAGGTAAAGTTGTCAGCGATAAGATGGATAAGACAATCGTTGTAGCTGTTGAGGATCATGTAAAGCATCCTTTATACAACAAAATCGTTAAAAGAACTTACAAATTAAAAGCTCATGACGAAGAAAACCAGTGCGGTATCGGTGATACAGTAAAAGTCATGGAAACAAGACCACTTTCAAAAGATAAGAGATGGAGACTTGTTGAAATTATTGAAAAGGCTAAATAAAGTCTTTATAAGAAAAAGGAGGAATACAGCATGATTCAACAGGAAAGTAGACTTAAAGTTGCTGATAATACAGGCGCTAAAGAATTACTTACTATTAGAGTAATGGGCGGATCTACTAGAAGATATGCGAACATCGGTGATGTTATCGTTGCTACTGTTAAAGATGCAACACCAGGCGGAGTTGTTAAAAAAGGTGACGTAGTTAAAGCTGTAGTAGTTCGTACTGTTAAGGGCGCTCGTCGTAAAGATGGTTCATACATCAGATTTGACGAAAATGCTGCTGTAATTATAAAAGATGATAAGACCCCAAGAGGAACTCGTATTTTTGGGCCAGTTGCCAGAGAGTTAAGAGATAAACAGTTCATGAGAATTGTATCTTTGGCACCTGAAGTTTTATAGGAGGTATGCATAAATGTCAGCTATGAAAATTAAAAAAGGTGATACAGTAAAAGTTATCGCTGGTAAAGACAAAGGAAAAGAAGGTAAGGTTTCTTCAGTAGATGTTAAGAAGAATACTGTAACAGTCGAAGGTGTCAACATGCATACAAAGCACACAAAACCAAGTGCACAGAATCAGAATGGTGGCATCGTTACTCAGGAAGGACCTATTAATGCTTCTAACGTAATGCTTGTTGTTAAAGGACAGACAACAAGAGTAGGATACAAGGTAGAAGACGGAAAGAAAGTTCGTATTGCCAAGAAAACCGGCGAAGTTATTGATTAATAAAGAGAGGAGGTCCCAAAAGTGAGTAGACTTAAGGAAACTTATTTAAACGAAGTTAAGGACGCTATGCAGAAGAAGTTCGGATATAAGAACGTAATGCAGATTCCTAAACTTGATAAGATTGTTATAAATATGGGTGTTGGTGAAGCTAAGGAAAATGCTAAGATTTTAGATGCAGCTGTTAAGGATCTTGAAACAATTACAGGTCAGAAGGCAGTTGTAACAAGAGCAAAAAATTCAGTAGCTAACTTCAAATTAAGAGAAGGACAGCCAATCGGATGTAAAGTAACTCTTAGAGGAGAAAAGATGTACGAATTCTTAGACAGATTAGTAAACCTTGCTCTTCCTAGAGTAAGAGACTTTAGAGGTGTTAATCCTAATGCATTTGACGGAAGAGGAAATTATGCTCTTGGTATTAAAGAACAGATTATTTTCCCTGAAATCGAATACGATAAGGTTGATAAAGTTAGAGGTATGGACATTATTTTTGTTACTACAGCTAACACAGATGAAGAAGCTCGTGAATTATTGACATTATTTAATATGCCATTTGCAAAGTAATTAGGAGGTAGATCCATGGCTAGAACTGCTATGAAAGTTAAACAGCAAAGAAAAGCTAAATTCTCAACACAGGCATACAACCGTTGTAGAATCTGTGGTCGTCCACATGCTTACTTGAAAAAATACGGAATCTGCAGAATTTGCTTCCGTGAATTAGCATATAAAGGACAAATACCAGGCGTTAAAAAAGCAAGCTGGTAAGAGAAATTTTGAAGGAGGAAATTAACTATGACTATGAGTGATCCAATCGCAGATATGCTTACAAGAATTCGTAATGCAAATACTGCAAAACATGATACTGTAGATGTTCCTGCATCAAAGATGAAATTAGCTATTGCTGAAATTCTTTTAAATGAAGGATACATCAAAGGGTATGATGTTTTAGATGAAGGAAACTTTAAGAATATCAGAATCACATTAAAGTATGGTAAGGATAAAAACGAAAAGGTTATCACAGGAATCAAGAAGATTTCTAAGCCTGGTCTTCGTGTTTATGCTGGAAAAGATGAATTGCCAAGAGTTCTTGGAGGACTTGGTGTAGCTATCATCTCAACAAATAAAGGTGTGATTACAGATAAAGAAGCAAGAAAAGCAAACGTTGGTGGAGAAGTTCTCGCATTCGTTTGGTAAAAAAATATTTAGGAGGTAAGGCGAAATGTCACGTATAGGAAGAATGCCTATCGCTGTACCGGCAGGTGTAACTGTTGATATAGCAGAAAATAACAAGGTGACTGTCAAAGGCCCTAAGGGTGAACTCTCAAGAGTTTTGCCAGAGGCTATGGACATTAAGAAAGACGGCGATGAAATCGTTGTTACAAGACCAAATGATTTAAAGAAAAATAAAGCATTACATGGTCTTACAAGAACACTTATCTACAATATGGTAGTTGGTGTTACTGAAGGATATGAAAAGGTGCTTGAAGTTAACGGTGTTGGTTACAGAGCACAGAAACAGGGTAAAAAGTTAATCCTTTCATTAGGTTATTCACATCCAGTTGAAATGGAAGATCCAGAAGGTATTGAAACAATACTTGATGGTCAGAATAAGATTACTGTAAAAGGAATTGATAAAGAAAAAGTTGGCCAGTACGCTGCAGAAATCAGAAGTAAGAGAGCTCCTGAACCTTATAAGGGTAAGGGTATCAAATACGATACTGAAGTTATTAGACGTAAAGTTGGTAAGACTGGTAAGAAATAATTAAAGGAGTGTAAAAAATGGTTAGTAAGAAATCTAGAAGTGAAGTTCGTGCAAAGAAACATTACAGACTGCGTAATCATTTAAGTGGAACAACAGAATGTCCACGTTTGGCAGTATTTAGAAGTAATAATCATATGTATGCTCAGATTATTGACGATACAGTCGGAAAGACTCTTGTTTCAGCTTCAACAAATGAAGCTGAAGCTAAGAAAGCTCTTGAAAAGACTAATAACGTTGAAGCCGCAGCATATGTAGGTAAAGTAATTGCTGAAAGAGCAATTGAAAAAGGTATTAAGGAAGTTGTTTATGATAGAGGCGGCTTCATTTACCAGGGTAAAGTACAGGCATTAGCAGATGCAGCTAGAGAAGCTGGTCTGGAATTTTAGTTGAGGAGGTAACACACATGAGACGTGAAATAATTGATGCAAGTCAGTTAGAATTAGAAGAAACAGTAGTGTCAATCAAACGTGTTACTAAAGTAGTAAAGGGTGGACGTAATATGCGTTTCGCAGCTTTAGTAGTAGTTGGTGACAAAAACGGACACGTTGGTGCAGGTTTAGGAAAAGCAGCTGAAATTCCTGAAGCAATCCGTAAGGGTAAAGAAGATGCAATGAAGAGCCTGATTAGTGTTCCTATCGATCAGAACGATAGTATTCCATATGACATTATTGGAAAATTCGGAAGCGCTGAAGTTTTACTTAAGAGAGCTCCTGAAGGTACTGGTGTTATCGCTGGTGGTCCTGCTCGTAGTGTAGTAGAACTTGCTGGTATTAACAACATCAGAACAAAATCATTAGGAACAAACAACAAGCAGAACGTAGTTCTTGCTACAATTGAAGGATTAGCTGCATTAAAGACTCCGGAAGAAGTAGCTACACTTCGCGGTAAAACTGTAGAAGAGATTTTAGGCTAATAGGGAGGTAATTAGAAATGGCAGATAAATTAAAAATTACTTTAGTAAAATCAACAATTGGAGCAGTTCCAAAAAATAAAAAGACTGTTGAAGCATTAGGACTTACAAAGCTTCATAAGACAGTTGAAATGCCTGACAACGCTGCAGTCAGAGGAATGATTCAGAAGGTTAGACATTTAGTAAAAGTTGAAGAGATTTAATCTAAATTAAATAAGGAGGTGCGACAATGGATTTATCAAATTTAAAGCCGGCAGAAGGCTCAAAACACAGTGATAATTTCAGAAGAGGACGTGGACACGGTTCTGGAAATGGAAAAACAGCCGGTAAAGGTCATAAAGGACAGAAAGCTCGTTCAGGAAGCCCTAGACCAGGTTTTGAAGGTGGCCAGATGCCATTATACAGAAGAATTCCAAAGAGAGGCTTTACAAATATTAATACAAAACATATCGTTGGTATTAATGTAACAGATTTGGAAAGATTTGATAATGATGCAGTTGTTACAGTTGAAGCTTTGTGCGAAGCTGGTATTGTTAAGAATCCACGCGATGGCGTTAAGATTCTTGGAAACGGCGAATTAACAAAGAAACTTACTGTAAAAGTAAATGCTTTTAGTGAAGGTGCTAAGGCTAAAATTGAAGCTGCAGGTGGAACTTGTGAGGTGATCTAATATGTTAGAAACCTTAAAGAAAGCTCTAAAAGTTAAAGAAATCAGAAAAAGATTATTATATACATTTGTAATGCTGATTGTAGTAAGATTAGGTTGTCAGATAGCACTACCTTTTGTTAATGCAGATATGGTTGCAGAAGTTACTTCTCCTTTTAAGGAGGGTGGCTTCAGCTTCTTCTCGGCTATTACAGGTGGATCATTGGAGAATATGTCAATCTTTGCATTGAACATTACTCCATACATTACTTCTTCAATCATCATGCAATTGTTGACGATTGCTATTCCAAAATTGGATGAAATCCAGAAAGATGGAGAAGAAGGTAGAAAGAAAATTGCTGAGATTTCGCGTTATTTAACAATTGCATTAGCACTTATTGAATCAACAGCAATGATTATCGGATTTGCTAATCAGGGCATCTTCGATACAGATACAATTACTTATGACACAATGAGCTCATTGAGAAAATGGGGTGTAATTTTGACAGGTATTATTGCAATGACTGCAGGTTCAGCGGTTCTTATGTGGATTGGTGAACAGATTACACAAAAGGGAGTAGGTAATGGTATTTCAATAGTACTTACAATTAATATCATCTCAGGAATGCCTTCAGACATTTCAAATCTTTTCACAACATTTGTTGCAGGAGAAGGAATGTCAATAGGTATGAGAGGATTATCAGCATTAATTATTGTAGGCGTAATAGTTGGTATAGTTGTGCTTGTTGTAATATTGCAGGCGGCAACAAGAAATATTTCTGTTCAGATGACACAGAAAGTACAAGGCAGAAGACAAGTAGGCGGTCAGCAGTCTAATATTCCATTAAAGGTTAATACTGCTGGTGTTATTCCGGTTATCTTTGCTTCATCATTATTACAGTTCCCAGTAGTTATTGCATCATTTTTTGGTAAGCAACCAGAATGGACTTATTATTTAACACAGTCACACTGGTGTAAACCATCACAGTTAAAATATTCAATTGGTTTTGTTGTATATTTATTACTTATAGTATTTTTTGCTTATTTCTATACATCAATAACATTCAACCCACGTGAAGTTGCTAAGAACCTCAATGATAGAGGCGGAGTTATTCCGGGTATCAGAAGTGGAAAGCCAACAGTTGAATACTTAACAAAGATTTTAAACTACATTATTTTTATTGGTGCAGTTGGACTTATTATAGTTGCTATAATCCCAATCCTTGCTTCAGGGCTTACCGGAGCTAACGTTGGATTTGGTGGTACATCAATCATTATCGTAGTAGGTGTTATCTTAGAAACACTTCAGACAGTCAAGTCAATGATAACTGAACGTAATTATAGTACTGTAAGAGGTATTTTCTAGTTGATAAAAAGGGGACAGTCTTAGTTTAGACTATCCCCTTGATTGCTAGAGAAGATGCGTTGAATTTGTTTAGGTGAGAGGATATAAGGATATGAAAATAATTATGTTAGGAGCACCTGGTGCCGGAAAAGGTACACAGGCGAAAATGATTGCTGAAAAGTATAATATTCCACATATCTCAACAGGAGATATTTTTAGAGCAAATATAAAAAACGGAACAGAATTAGGAAAAAAAGCTAAGACATACATGGATGCAGGACAGTTAGTTCCTGATGAGCTTGTGGTTGACTTAGTTATTGATAGATTTAAGGAAGACGATTGCAAAAAAGGATACGTTTTAGATGGATTCCCTAGAACAATTCCTCAGGCAGAAGCCTTAGATAAGGCTCTTAATGCTATAGGCGAAAAGGTTGATTATGCAATAGATGTTGACGTTCCTGATGAAAATATAGTTAAGCGAATGGGTGGACGTAGAGCATGTGTAGGTTGTGGAGCAACATATCATGTGATTTATAGCCCTACAAAGGTAGAAGGTAAATGTGATAAATGTGGTGAAGAGCTTATTATAAGAGAAGATGATAAGCCTGAAACAGTTCTCAGCCGTTTAGAAGTTTATCATAATCAGACACAGCCGCTTATTGACTACTATACAGAACAGGGAATATTAAAGAGTGTTGATGGTACAGTTGACATGAAAGATGTATTCAATGCAATAGTTGAAATTTTAGGAGCATAAAACTATGGCAGTTACAATCAAATCAGAAAGAGAAATTGGGTTGATGCGTGAAGCCGGCAAAATACTTGCAAAGGTTCATGAAGAATTAGAGAAAGAAGTGAAAGCCGGAATGTCATCTTATCAGATAGATAAGATTTGTGAAAATATCATAAGAGGATATGGATGTATCCCGTCATTTTTGGGATATGAAGGTTATCCGGGCTCGGTATGTATATCTATTAATGACGAGGTAGTTCATGGACTGCCAAGCAAAGATAAAATCATTAAAGAAGGCGACATTGTCAGCCTTGATACAGGAGTTATATATAAGGGATATCAGTCAGATGCAGCTAGAACCATAGCAATAGGTGAAATTAGCAAGGAAGCTAAACAACTTATTGAAGTAACAAGACAAAGCTTCTTTGAGGGGATTAAGTTTGCAAAAGAAGGATATCACTTGTATGATATATCAGCAGCAATTGGTGATTATGCAGAAAAATTTGGATACGGTGTTGTTAGAGATTTGGTGGGACATGGTATTGGTACAGAAATGCATGAAGATCCACAGATACCTAATTTCAGACAGAAGAGAAAAGGTATAAGACTTCAGGCTGGTATGACACTGGCTATAGAACCGATGATTAATATCGGCAGACCTGATGTGGCATGGACTGACGATAATTGGACAGTAGTAACAGATGATGGTTCGCTTTCGGCACATTATGAGAATACAATATTGATTACAAAAGGTGAACCTGAAATATTATCATTATAAACCAGTTAAAAATGGAGGAAAAGAAATGTCAAAAGCAGATGTAATTGAAATAGAAGGAACGGTTGTAGAAAAACTTCCAAACGCAATGTTCCGAGTAGAATTAGAAAATGGACATATAGTTTTGGCTCACATCAGTGGTAAACTTAGAATGAACTATATAAAGATACTTCCGGGGGATAAGGTGACAATCGAAATGTCACCATATGACCTCTCAAAAGGAAGAATCATCTGGCGTGATAAATAAACAACGCGTATAAAAATTCAAACGAAAAATACATACTTGTATGTATTTTTCGTTTTGGATTTTTATACATGCTGCGCGTAAGCGCACTGAGATGAAGCGCAAAGCGCGGAATCGAAGTGGCGTTGTTTATTAATAAGTACCTAGAACGAAACATACTTGTATGTATTTTTCGTTTTGGATTTTTATACATGCTGCGCGTAAACGCACTGAGATGAAGCGCAAAGCGCGATTGGATAAAGAAGCTAAAAGGAAAATATGCTATAAAATATTTGAAATTTTAGATTTTTATAAAAAAAATAAAAAAGTTTGAAAAAAATGTTGTAATATTAGTTTCTTTATGATACTATATTATCTGGACTTTTTTGTGAAAGGAGAAGATACTGTGAAAGTTAGATCATCAGTTAAACCAATTTGCGAAAAATGCAAAGTCATTAAAAGAAAAGGGATTATCAGAGTTATCTGTGAAAATCCAAAGCACAAACAGCGTCAGGGATAATAATGATTTGAGTGAATGATAAAATATTATTCACTTGTTTGTGCGTCTGAGGTTATGCGACAGGCATAACGAAATGAAGATGCGGCTGCAGTAACATTAAGTTACTATCAAATATGTAGGTAAAACCTACGTTGCCAACTATTATATATTGCTGAAGAGGTTGGCATATGGGCATAGTTTGAAAGGTAATAAGTCAAGTAGTTATCTTATTATGCCGCAGATGGAGAAAAATATTCCATCGGGAAACTTATAAGTATATGAATATTATGGGTGCGTACAACATTTCAGGCGTGGTAACACGAGCTACGTTATTTATATATTCATACAAATTAACTAATGGAGGTTATACACATGGCTCGTATTTCAGGTGTTGATTTACCAAGAGAAAAGAGAGTTGAAATTGGCTTGACATACATTTATGGAATCGGTGTTTCAAGCTCAAAGAGAATCTTAGCTGATGCCGGAGTTAATCCAGATACACGTTGTAAGGATTTAACTGACGAAGAAGTTAAGAAAATCAGTGAAGTTATCGATGCAAGTCAGACAGTAGAAGGTGATTTAAGAAGAGAAATCGCTTTAAACATTAAGAGATTACAGGAAATTGGATGCTACAGAGGTATCCGTCATAGAAGAGGACTTCCAGTTCGCGGCCAGAATACAAAGAATAATGCCAGAACAAGAAAAGGTCCTAAGAGAACTGTAGCGAACAAGAAAAAATAAGTAAAAACCCATAAGGGAGGTTAGTTTAGAAAATGGCTAAGAAAGTTACAAAAAAAGTGACAAAAAAGCGTGTTAAGAAAAACGTTGAACACGGACAGGCACATATTCAGGCATCATTTAACAATACAATTGTTACATTAACAGATGCAGAAGGAAATGCTTTATCATGGGCAAGTGCTGGCGGTCTGGGATTTAGAGGTTCAAAGAAATCTACTCCTTATGCAGCTCAGATGGCAGCAGAAACTGCAACTAAAGCAGCTTTAGTACACGGTTTAAAAACAGTAGATGTTATGGTTAAGGGTCCAGGATCGGGTAGAGAGGCAGCTATACGTGCCCTTGCTACATGCGGTCTTGAAGTTACAAGTATTAAGGATGTAACTCCGGTTCCACATAATGGATGCCGCCCACCAAAACGTAGAAGAGTCTAATTTAGGAGGGAATATATAAATGGCAGTAAATAGAGTTCCTGTTCTTAAAAGATGTAGATCACTTGGTTTAGATCCAATTTATTTAGGAATAGACAAGAAATCAAATAGAAATTCAAACAGATCTAACAAGAAAATGAGTGAATACGGACTTCAGTTAAGAGAAAAACAGAAGGCTAAGTTCATTTATGGTGTGTTAGAAAAGCCTTTCAGAAATTACTATCAGAAGGCACAGAAGAAACCTGGTATGACAGGTGAAAATCTTATGATTATGTTAGAAACTAGACTTGATAATGTGATTTTCCGTATGGGATTTGCAAGAACAAGAAAAGAAGCTAGACAGATTGTTGATCATAAGCACGTTTTAGTAAACGGTAAGCAGGTTAATATTCCTTCTTACTTAATAAAAGTTGGTGACGTTATCGAAATCAAAGAGAAATGTAAAGGTTCTCAGAGATATAAAGATGTCATTGAAGTAACTGGTGGAAGAACAGTTCCTGCATGGATTGAAGTAGACCAGGATAATCTTAAGGGTGAAATCAAGGAACTTCCTAAGAGAGAAGAAATTGATGTACCTGTAGATGAAATGCTTATTGTCGAATTATATTCTAAATAAGATTTATATTTTCTTATTTACATTATTTTACAATAAGTTTAAGCAATTCCCAATAAAGGAGGGGCTAATTAGTGTTCGATTTTGAAAAACCAAATATTTTAGTAGAAAAATCAGACGATGGAAGATACGGTAGATTTGTTGTAGAACCACTTGAAAGAGGTTATGGTACAACACTTGGTAATGCATTAAGCAGAATTATGCTTGCATCATTACGAGGCTCAGCTGTAAGCCAGAGTACAATCGACGGCGTTCTTCAGGAATTCAGGTATGTACCTGGTGTAAAAGAAGATGTTACAGAAATAGTACTTAACATCAAGCAGCTTGAAATAAAGAATAATAGCACATCAGATGAACCTAAGGTTGCACATATTGATGTAAGTGGAGATTGTGTAGTAACAGCTGCAGATATCCAGGTTGATTCTGAAATTGAAATTTTAAATCCTGACTTAGTTATTGCAACACTTAATGGTGGTGCTGATAGCAAGCTTAGTATGGAATTGATCATTACTAAGGGTAGAGGTTATATAAGTGCAGATAAGAACAAAAATGATAATTTACCAATAGGTGTTATCGCAGTTGATTCAATTTACACGCCAGTAGAAAGAGTTAACATGTCAGTACAGAACACTCGTGTAGGTCAGGTTACAGACTTTGATAAACTTACATTAGATGTTTATACAAATGGTACATTAGATACTGATGAAGCCGTAAGCTTAGCGTCAAAAGTTCTTTGCGAACACTTAAAGTTATTCATCGACTTGTCAGAAACTTCAAAGGATATTGAAGTTATTGCAGAACCAGTTGATGATGAAATCGATAAAGTGTTAGAAATGAACATAGATGAGTTAGAATTATCAGTTCGTTCATACAATTGTTTGAAGAGAGCAGGTATCAATACAGTTGAGGAATTAGTAAACAAAACTTCAGAAGATATGATGAAGGTTAGAAACCTTGGACGTAAGTCTTTAGAAGAAGTGCTTGCTAAATTAAAAGAACTCGGTCTTGGATTGAAACCGGGCGAAGAAAACTAATGAGTATTAGTTATTTGCAATAATGCCAGATGCGTAGCATTTCATTAAATGGCATTGACCATATACCACTAGTGACAGATAGCTGGTGGGACAAAAAATGGAGGTAAAAAAATGGCAGGTTATAGAAAACTTGGAAGAACTTCAAGTCAAAGAAAAGCTTTAATTAGAGGTCAGGTTACAAGTCTTTTAAATAACGGTAAAATTG
>CAYWUE010000053.1:0-13716 GCA_964461415.1 uncultured Eubacterium sp. | reverse complement strand
GTGAAGGCGACCCTATGGAGATTTTTACTAACCATGAGGGAGAAATTATATTAAAAAAATATTCTCCGATTGGTGAAATTGAAGTTTTTGCAAAGCAGTATGCAGAAGTAATGGCACAGGTTTGCGGACAGAAAATTATTATTAGTGACAGAGACCAGATTATTGCTGTGGCTGGAGGTGTTAAAAAAGACTTTGTCGGAAAAAGCATTAGCATGGAATTAGAAAAACTGATGGGAGAAAGAGATACCATAAGCTATGACTCTAATATTATTGTACCTATAATGAAGGATGAAAAACTAGAATGTTTAAGTCAGATTATTTATCCGATTATTTGTCAGGGAGATGTAATTGGCAGTGTTATTATGTATTGTGACAAAGAAAAAGATAAGATGAGTGTGACGGAGCAAAAGATAGCAGGTGTTGCGGCATCATTTTTAGGAAGACAAATGGAGTCACAATAAATAGAAAAATACAAAAAAACATAACCTAAAATTCCAGATTTAATAAAATATACTTTTTGACGAAAAAATAAGATAAGATACTCCTATAAATAGCCATTTTGCCTTGACAAAGCCTAACAAATAGAGTATAAAAGGTATAGTATGATACGATATGTATCGGATAAAAATTCAAGGAGGAATTAAAATGAACAAGACAGAATTTACAGCAGCTATCGCTGAAGAAGCTGGACTTTCAAAAGCAGACGCTGCAAAAGCTGTTAAGGCTTTTACAGAAGTAGTAGTTGAAGAATTAAAGAAAGGTGAAAAAATCCAGTTAGTTGGATTTGGAACATTTGAAGTTTCACATAGACCAGAACGTCAGGGAATCAATCCTGCAACAGGTGAAAAGCTCACTATTGCAGCAGCTAACGTTCCTAAGTTCAAAGCTGGCGCAGCTTTAAAGAACGCACTTAACTAATAAATATAATTTATAGAAGAGTTTTAGAGCTGTTACTTTGTAATGGCTCTTTTCTTTTTATTAATCGAAAGGAATAAAAATGAGAATAGATAAGTTTTTGAAGGTATCACGTATAATTAAGAGAAGAACAGTGGCAAATGAAGCCTGCGATGCGGGACGTGTTCTTGTAAATGACAAGGTGGTAAAAGCATCTTATGATGTTAAGATTAATGATATAATTGAGATTCAGTTCGGACAAAGAACAGTAAAGGTTCAGGTTTTGAATCTGAATGAAACTACAAAAAAGGAAAATGCAACGGATATGTACAAGGATTTGACTTAAATTATCATAGCTAATTATCATAATATTCATCATCAAATAAAACAAGAAAATAAGATATTCAGTAATAAAGGGAAAAAATATAGAATAGATTGTAACATATATAATTATTAAATATAATATTGGAGAATATATGGAACAGAATGTGGTGTCTAGACCTCATAAATTGATGATGGATAATAGGAAAAGAACTACTCTTTCAGGGGTTGAGGATGTTGTTGAGTTTGATACAACAAAGATTATTTTAGAATCCTCAATGGGTATTTTAACAATTACAGGAGCTGACTTAAAAATAACCAGATTAAGTATTGAAAAGGGTGAGGCGGATATTGAAGGAAAGATTGACAGTTTTATATATTCTGAAGTTAAAAATTACGGAGAAAAAGGAAAAAGTGTATTAAAAAGGCTGTTTAGCTGATGAGTTATAAAATTATTGAAGAAATTACGGTTCTTGCCATGTGTGGATATGGTGGCTTGATATTGAGTATTTGTTATGATGTTATAAGAATTTTTAGAAGATTGTTTATAGCATCTATTGTCAGAGTTATCATAGAAGATGTTATATTCTGGACGGTTGCATCACTTTATATTTTCCAAATATTTTTTAAATATAATTATGGAATACCAAGATATTATGGTATTTTGGCAGCTCTTGCAGTCATGTGGCTTTTTGAATATTTTATTGGAAGAAAAAGCGTCGACAAATGCAGTCTGATGCTAAAGAAAATTTTGAATACTTTGTTAAAACCATTGAAAAAAATTAAGAAAGTGATTACTATAAAAAGTAAGAGTAAATTGAACGATTTAAGGAAAAGTGATAAATATGGAAAGAAAAAACAACGGAGCAACCGGAAGGATAAATAAAATCCGTCAAGGAAGAATAAAAAACAGACGAATGATTATCAGTATTTCTTTAGTTGTTTTCGCATTTTGTGTGGTTATGGGACTTCAGATGATGCAAAAAAACAATAGTCTTCGTAAACTTAGAGAACAGGAAGAAAAATTAGAGCAGCAGTATGAACAGGAATTGCAGATATCTGAAAATCTTAAAGACAAGGAGCAGTATGTTCATACTGATGAATATTTAGAAGAAATGGCTAGAAAGCTAGGATTGTTATATCCGGATGAGGTGATATTTAAGCCGGAAGATTAATGTTTATATCATAAAAATATTTTATTAAGGGATGTCGAAATTTATAGGGTTTTTGGCATCTTTTTTTGACAAAAAAATTAGGAGACGGTGTTTATACTAATCGGCAAGCAGGTGTGATGGCAGGCTTTAGATGAATTTAATTTAGAAGTTAATAGTTAAGCTGCATACGCCTATCAATTTTGTTTCTAGACAAGGAGGAAATTATGAAACAGAACGTATTAAAACAGATTCTCTTACTAATGATAGCTATTGGTGTCTGCCTAATTCCAATGTTGGGATATTATCCTTTAGTGCAGAGCTGGTATGGAGCAATGTGCCAGGTGGGAGGGATGTCATGGGTTGGATTACCTACAATGGTTTTTGTGATTTATAAATATGAGGGCTTATTGCAGGCAGCAAAATATGGCTGGATGCTGGGGGCAACAGGAATTTTTTGTGGACAATATAGGAGAGTGAGTGATAAGTATAATCCGTTTATGGTAGCTTTTATAACTACATTTATTAGCGCTATGATGGAAGCTATGGATTGGTTTATGAACGGAATGGTAGAAACTGAGTTTTATGCTTTGATTCCGATAGTTTTGCTGACATGGTCTACAACCATAATTTTTTGCACTGGAATTAAAGAATTTATGTGGCATATTCCTAAAAGCAAAAATTATTATCAAAGATTAAATAGACAGCAGATTATTAAAGAAGAAAAAATGCATCAGACCTCTAGAGCTTTTAAGGATTTGGCTTTGAAAATTAAAAATATGTCACAGATAGAGTCCGATGATATGGGTATGATTGACTTAGCAGTTGAAGGCGATATTAATGAGAATTTGTGCCATGGCTGTGAAAATGGTCAGATTCAGTATCTTGAAAGAGCAAAGCTTAATTATCTTTGGTACAATAAGATGCTTGAAACCAGAGAGGCAATGGCAATTCAGCTTAATGAGATGGCAGAGATTATCGAATATTATACAAAGCCTGTAAATGAGGAGAAAAAAACTGTGTTTGGAATGGAAAATTATTTGAAACACAGATTAAAAGATGAAAAAATAATTGCAAGAAGAATTGCTATTTCTGAAAACAATAATGGGAGAATAGAGATAAGAATTATTGCAAAGAAAAAGAAAAAAGCTAGTGCTGACACAAGACTTATGTGTAGAATAATTTCAAAAGCTATAGGACAACCTATGCGTTTTTCGAGCAAGGACGAGGTTTGTCTTATGGATTATTTTAATGAATATCTTTTTATGGAGGAAGTTAATTTTTCAACAGCAAGTGGAATCGCAAGAAAAATAAAGCAGGACGAAAAGATTTCCGGTGACAATTTTACCTGTATGGAATTAGATAGTGGCTCTACATTTATGAGTATTTGTGATGGAATGGGTTCCGGGGCTAGAGCTGAGGGGTATAGCGAAATGGTTATTGATTTGCTTGAACAATTATTAGAAAGCGGTTTTACGGAAAAAACTACTTTGAAGCTTGTTAATTCGGTTTTGTTAACGGGAAGCCAGTGGCAGGAACCGGCGGCGGTTGACATGGCATTGTTTGATAAATATTCGGGAACTTGCCGTTTTTTGAAAATGGGGGCTGCCTGTACCTATATTAAAAGGGGAGGTTGGGTTGAGTGCATTAAGTCTACGTCATTGCCGATGGGGATACTAGAGCATGTTGATATTGAGACAGTGACAAAGAAATTGTATCCGGGAGATATTATTGTAATGATTTCTGATGGAATGGTTGATTCCTTAGAGTGTGAGGACAAAGAGGAGGCAATGGGAAGAATTATTATGGAGATAACTACGTATAATCCTAGAAAAATGGCAATGGATATAATGAACAAGGCTCTTGAAATGTCGTCAATGGGAATTCCAAAAGATGATATGACAGTTATCTGTACGGGAGTGTGGGAGAATACTAGAGGTTACTAGCGTAGATAATTAAAATATGGTATGGTATGTATAGAAACGAAAGAGATATTTATAAAAAGGTATGAATTATGAAAAATAAGGTATTGAGCTTTATAAATAAAAATAAAATGATAGAACATGGAGACAGCGTGGTGCTTGGAGTTTCCGGAGGTGCTGATTCTATGTGTATGCTGCATATTTTAACTGAATTAGCAGGGATGTTGGATTTAAAACTTCATGTGGTCCATGTGAATCATCATATAAGAGGCATAAAAGCAAAAGAGGATGCAGATTATGTGAAAAAAATTTGTGGTGACATGAATGTTGATTTTTCTTTGGTTGATGCTGATATTCCACTTATGGTTAAGAAAACGGGTATGACTGAGGAGGAAGCCGGAAGACAGGCAAGATACAAGGCTTTTTTTGAAATGGCAAATGACATAGGCGATGCTAAAATTGCAGTCGCACACAATTTAAATGACAACAGCGAAACGGTATTGTTTAATTTGTTTAGAGGGACCGGAATTAAGGGACTTTGTGGAATTCCGATAACCAGAGAAAATATTATAAGACCTCTATTGTGCTGTACAAGAGAAGAAATTGAAAATTATCTTATAGAGAATCATATTGAATATCGTACTGATATGACAAACATGGAAACAGAATATAGCCGCAATAAAATAAGATTAGAGTTATTGCCTTATATTAAGGATAATATCAATGAAAAAGCTGATTATAATATTGTAAATGCGGCACAAAATTTAAATGAAATCAGTGATTATCTGAATAAACAATCCATTATTGAATATAAAAGATATGTAGAGGATAATATTTTAAAAGAGGAAGGGTTTAAGCTTCATCCTGCAATTTTGAATAAAGTTATCAGAATGATGATTGAAAAGCAGGCAGGACAATTAAAAGACATTACAAGGACTCATGTTTTGCAGGTGACAGCTCTTATAGAAAATACCGTATCGAAAACTGTGAATTTGCCTTATAACCTGGTCGCTACAAGGTTGTATCATGGAATTTCCATTAAAAAAATGAAAGAAAATAACTGTAATAGTGATTATAAACAGCAGGAATGTACAATATTTAAAAATGGAGAGTTTTTCTTCGATGACAGGGTGAATATTTCATTAGAGAATAATGAATTTTCAATCGAAAATATTAAGGAAATGTTGTATACGAAATGGTTTGATTATGATAAAATAAAAGAATTGACGGTGAGAACTAGAAGAGCCGGTGACTATTTGACTGTTGATGAAAAAGGCAGTACAAAAAAATTAAAGGATTATTTTATTAATCAAAAGATTCCAAAGGAAGAAAGAGATAAAATTCTGCTTTTAGCGGATGGAAATCATATAGTTTGGATAATTGGTTACAGAATAAGTTCTTACTATAAGGTTAATGATGATACAAAACATATTTTAAGAGTTGAATATGAATTATAGATTGTAAAAATAGAAAATAACGCATAATTATTTTACAATATAATTTAGAAAATATGAACAACAGAGGATAAGGAGTTGGCTATGGAAACAAATATTAATGTTATGATTAATGAAGAAGAAATCAACAAGAGAGTATGTGAGGTTGCAGAGCAAATCAGTAAGGATTATGCAGGAAAAGAAGTTAGACTGATTTGTATTTTAAAGGGCAGTGTTTTTTATACATGCGAATTGGCAAAAAGAATTACTGTTCCGGTAACATTAGATTTTATGAGTGTTTCAAGCTATGGCAGCGGAACTGTTAGTTCAGGTACAATTACAATAAAAAAAGATTTAGATGAAGATATTGAGGGATTAGATGTTATTGTAGTAGAAGATATTATTGACTCAGGTAATACTTTAAGTCGTCTTATTCCTATGCTAAAAGAGAGAAAACCTGCGAGCATTAAGGTGACAACTCTTCTTGATAAACCGGAAAGACGAGAAGTTGATGATGTTAAGGTTGACTATGTTGGATTCGAAATTGAAGATAAATTTGTTGTGGGTTATGGCTTAGACTATGACCAGAAATATAGAGATTTGCCATTTGTTGGAGTTATTGAATAAAAATATAAAATCCGGATAGGAGAAGAGATTTGAATAATAAAAGAAGCAGTTTCTCAAAAATTTATATTTTTGGGATGATATTGATTTTGATAGCTATGTTTTATTTTGCAAATGCGGGTATGCAGACTAGCGATTACAGATATAGTGATTTTGTAAAAGATTTTCAGGCGGGAAATGTCACAACTATTTCCATTAACCAGAATAAGGAAGTTCCAACAGGAAAAATAACAGTAAAATTAAAAGATAAAACTACAAAATATGTTTATGTTACAGATATCAATACAGTTGTAAATGATATTAAAGAAATAAATGAAAATACCAGTCAGGATATTCAGCCTTATATTTCGGATGTAAGCAGGGACAGTGTCTTTTTAAAAGACGTTTTGCCAGTGCTTCTTATTGGAATAATGCTAATTGTTGTTATTGTCATGATGAATGCTAATGCAGGTGGTGGCAATGCTAAGATGGCGAACTTTGGAAAAAGCAGGGCTAAAATGGTTGTCGACATAAAAAATATGGATTTTAGCAAGGTGGCTGGTCTTGAGGAAGAAAAAGAAGAATTAGAAGAAATTGTTGATTTTCTTAAAAATCCTAAAAAATATATTGAGCTTGGGGCAAGAATTCCTAAGGGGGTATTGTTAGAGGGACCACCAGGAACAGGTAAAACTCTTCTTGCTAAGGCTACAGCAGGAGAAGCGAAAGTTCCTTTCTTTACTATTTCAGGTTCAGATTTTGTGGAAATGTTTGTTGGTGTAGGTGCATCAAGAGTGAGAGACCTTTTTGCCGAGGCGAAGAAAAATGCACCATGTATCGTATTTATTGATGAAATAGATGCAGTGGCACGTAGAAGAGGCACAGGTATGGGAGGCGGTCACGATGAGCGTGAACAGACTCTCAACCAGATGCTTGTGGAAATGGACGGTTTTGGCATTAATGAGGGCATTATAGTTATGGCAGCCACTAATCGTGTCGATATTTTGGATCCGGCTATTTTAAGACCGGGACGTTTTGACAGAAAGGTTCTTGTTGGCAGACCGGATGTTAAGGGTAGAAAAGAAATTCTTGAGGTTCATGCTAAGAACAGACCTTTAGGTGATGATGTGGATTTAGAACAGATTGCAAGAATTACATCAGGTTTTACAGGTGCTGATTTAGAAAATCTTCTCAACGAAGCATCAATTCTTGCAGCTAAGAATGAAAAAACGTATATTACTCAGAGTGAAATTAACCAGTCTATGATTAAGGTTGGAATTGGCAAGGAAAAGAAGAGTAGAATTATCTCTGAAAAGGAAAAGAGAATTACAGCTTATCACGAATCAGGTCATGCGATTTTGTTCCATATATTGCCGGATGTGGGACCTGTTCATACAGTTTCGGTTATTCCTACAGGCGCAGGTGCAGCAGGTTATACAATGCCTTTGCCGGATAAGGATGAAATGTTTTTAACAAAGGGAAAAATGTTGCAGGATATCATGGTAAGCCTTGGAGGACGTATTGCAGAAGAACTTATTTTGGATGACATTACAACAGGAGCTTCCCAGGATATAAAGCAGGCTACAGCAACTGCCAAGGCTATGGTTACAAAATACGGATTCTCTGAAAAGCTTGGTCTTATTAATTATGATGATGAATCTGATGATGTATTTATTGGCAGGGATTTAGCTCATTCAAAAGGTTATGGCGAAAATACAGCTTCTGCCATTGATGAGGAAGTTAGAAATATTGTTGATACCTGCTACAAAGAAGCAAGAAAAATTATTGAAGAACATATTGAACAGCTACATGCAAGTGCAGCATTGTTGATTGAAAAAGAAAAGATAGGCAGAGAAGAATTTGAAAGCCTGTTTTAAAAATAAAAATCTTGATTTTTATATGATTTAAAAATGATTTTGTAAGATTGCAGGTGATAGATTGTATATCATATTACCTGCAACTTTTATATGTGAATTTTGTTATCACATAAATTTTTTACGTCATAATTTGTTTTGGAAGGAGATATATACAGTTATTGTGTATGGACTAATGTATGTTTAATCAAAAAGAAGCAATTTTCCATGATGGAACAGGACAGTTTTGCAAGTATGATAAAGAGAATGATACATATATTTTTATTTTAAGAGTTGCAAAAGGTACGGTTTATGATGCCTTTATTATGGTTGATGGCAACGATATAAGGATGGAATATGAAAAGACAGAGGGAAATTTTGATTACTATTCTGTAAATCTTTCTCTGAAAAAAGATAAGATAAAGTATCATTTTAGAACAGAGGGTGAGCATAGGTTTTATTACAATGCTTTCGGTGCAAGTGAGAATTATTCTGAGGAATGGAAATTTGAATTTACACCAGGATTTACAACTCCTGATTGGGCTAAAGGTGCTGTAATGTATCAGATCATGGTTGATAGATTTTGTAATGGTGATGAATCTAATGATGTTCGTTCTGATGAATATGCCTACATTGGAAAAGGCGTGACAAAGGTTGAAAACTGGATGCAACCTCCGGCAGTTGATGGGACGAGACAGTTCTATGGCGGAGATTTGCAGGGTGTAATAAATAAATTAGAATACTTAGAAAAATTGGGTGTAGAGGTTATTTATTTTAACCCGATTTTTGTTTCTCCATCTAATCACAAATATGATACGCAGGATTATGATTATATCGATCCTCATTTTGGAAAAATAATTAATGATAGTGAAGAGGTTCTAAAAAATGGTGATATAAACAATGAAAATGCAATTAGCTATATAATTAGAACCACAGATTTTGAGAATTTAGAAGCAAGCAATGAGCTGTTTATCGAGTTAGTAGAGAAGGCTCATTCACGAGGTATTAAGGTTATTATCGATGGAGTTTTTAACCATTGTGGCTCTTTTAATAAATGGCTAGATAAAGAAAAACTTTACAATGAAAATTATGAGGTTGGAGCTTATAGAGATAAGAATAGCCGATATAATTCATATTTTAAATTTATGCAGGATTCGTGGCCGGATAATAATAATTATGAGGGGTGGTGGGGGTTTGATACTCTGCCAAAGCTGAATTACGAGGAAAGTAAAGAGTTATGCGATTATATTATTA
Source organism: uncultured Eubacterium sp. (assembly GCA_964461415.1). Classification (GTDB taxonomy): domain Bacteria; phylum Bacillota; class Clostridia; order Lachnospirales; family Lachnospiraceae; genus Eubacterium_G. Next base: position 4,288 of record CAYWUE010000053.1, on the reverse strand, counting down.
ATGTGGGGAAAAAGTGGGTAAGCCCACCATATAACGCGGATGGATGGAGACTTGATGTGGCGGCTGACCTTGGTCATGGCCAGGAATTTAATCATGAGTTCTGGAGGAAGTTTAGGAAAGCTGTAAAAGAGGCAAATCCTGATGCTATAATTCTTGCAGAACATTATGGAGATGCGAGTTCATGGCTTCAGGGAGATCAATGGGATACGGTTATGAACTATGATGGTTTTATGGACCCTGTAACCTGGTTTTTGACCGGAGTAGACAAACATTCAGACAATTCTAATCCCGGTATGAGAGGCGATGCAGGAACGTTTAGACTTACAATGCAGTATCAAATGTCGAAGATGCAGAATCAGTCATTACTTGTAGCAATGAATGAATTGTCTAATCATGATCATTCAAGATTTTTGACAAGAACTAACAGGATGGTTGGGCGTGTGGCTACTGTTGGAACGAGGGCAGCAGAAGAAGGTATTGATGAGGCAATATTTAAGCAGGGAGTTGTTATGCAGATGACACTGCCAGGTGCACCAACTTTATATTATGGTGATGAAGCAGGTGTGTGTGGTTGGACAGACCCGGATAACAGACGCACATATCCATGGGGACATGAGAACTTTGAGATTATGGAATTTTATAGGGAAGCTATTGCAATACACAGACAAAATAAGGTTTTAAAGACAGGTTCGTATAGACATTTGCTAGAAGAAAAAGATATGCTTTGTTATGGAAGATTTGATAATGACAATGCAGTAGTTGTTACAATCAACACATCAGCTGAAGAAAAGAATGTTGCTATACCGGTATGGATTCTTGGAAGTGTGGATAGTGATGTTTATGAGAGATTGCTTGAAACTAATAGAGAGTTCTATAATTGTGGAAGAATTAAATTTGTTCAGGAGAATGGCTATCTAAATATAACTGTAAAGGGAAACAGTTCTGTAATATATAGAAAATAGTTATTCATAAAAAAGTTCTAAACTTCATATTAGAAAGTTTAGAACTTGTTTAGATTTATTAATATTAGTTAAATGATTTTTTGCCAAATGTTGTTACACATACTGCTGAACCTAAAAGTGCAAGAAGAATCATTCCTGTTGCTACACCAGTCTTTGGTGATTTTGTAGAAGAGTCTGTAGATTCTTCGTCTTCTTCAACAGGACCTGTAAGCTCATTACCGTTGGAATCAGCAAAAACTGTCTTGATTGAGACATCTGACTTAGGAATGATAACAAGTGTACCTGATTCTAAGTCGCCACTTACGATTGTATATTCACCATCGATAATCCATTTAGTAAATGTGTTGCCATCAGTTGCTTTAGCTGTAAGTGTTACCTTCTTGCCAACTTCAATAGCACCATTTGATACCTTAACAGTACCACCATTAACTTTAATGTTAGAAGCACCTTTTTTGCCAACGCTCTGACCGTTAATTTTGATATTGTTTAATTCTGAACCCTGTGGACTATCAGCAGCCATAACACTAATGGATGAAAAGGCGAGAACCGCAATAATAGTCGCAATTAATAACTTAAATTTCATAATTAACACCTCTCATTGAATTTATTAAATTTTCATTTCACTTAATTATACAATTATTTATATAATACATTGTTTTGTTTAAAAAGTAAAGCCAAACAGAATCGACATTATGCACAAAATATTACTTCGCAAATTAGAAGAAATACTTGAATAATGGCGTTTGATTATTGAACCTCAATATAGAAAACATTTAGTATTGTTTCGTATAGATTTGTTTCATCGGGGTAAAACTCAGCGTAAACATCGCCCTGTTTGGTTAGTCCCTGTATGCTCAAAAACTCTATGTCAGTGATACCACTTATATTCGGCAACACCTCTGAAGCCATATATACTATCTTGTTACCGGAAAGATTAGTATACATATATTTTTCAGACACATCTAACAATTTTGTTATCGTTGTAGGTTTTTTCTTTGCCTTGGATATAAGCTGAGAAAGATAATTTGTCAAAAATTGTTTTTGTCTAGCAAGTCTGTCATCGTTTGATTTTAATTTTGTTGTATCACGAAATTTGACATATGACCAGGCATCATTTCCTTTTAATGTTATCTTTTCTCCTTTTTTAAGGTAAGAGTATTCTGTTACAACATCCTGCAACACATTGACAGTTACACCGCCTATTGCATCTGTCAGAGGACCGATGGCATCCCAGTCTAGGGTTATATAAGAGTCAAAAGGCATATTGTAAAATAATTTTGAAAGTGCAGAAATAGTATTTTCAGCACTGGATTTTTCGTCTGAGCCATACGCATATGCAAGGCAGAGCTGCATTTTTTCTATACCTATTGCCTCATTATTTCTTGAATATAATTGGACATCAACCATAGATTCTCTTGACACAGGCAAAATTTTGCATTTGCAAGTTGCAGTGTCGTAGGTCATAATATAAATAGCATCTGCCTGTCCTGCTTCACCGATATTTTTTGTTTCTGACAAAGATTTGTCTACACCAAGAAAAACAATTGAAATGAGGTTTTTGTTTAGCTTGTAAGTTTTGTCATTGTAGGTTATTGTCTGTCCCGAATCTTCTGAAATTGCATCATCGATGGCAGTTATATTTGCCTCCTTTTTAGAATTAGAAATTTCTTTTTTTCCTAGGTGACGTTTTATAAAATAAGCAGAAACAACTCCGATTACTGCTATTAATACAAAAATAAGAATTCCGACAAGGATTCTTTTTAAGGTTTTTTTTGATTTATTTCGTTTCTTAACGTATTTTATTTTCCCTGATGATGTGACTATCATTTTTTTTTCGTCGTGATGTCTGTGTATACGATGCAGGGAAATAGAATCATCTGATTCATCAGATTTTGTAATGTCAGATTCTATATCATTATCGGTCATTCCCTGTTTGCCGATACCGGAAGTATCCTGTTCATATTCAAAAAAATCATGATTATTGCGTGATTGTGTCATTGATTAATACTCCTTGAACTAAATATCTTTGTGAATCCGAAGATGTACATGTGCTAAGAGTGAGAATTTTATCCTTTGTTGTTATCTTTAAATCGTCACGTACATTCTTTTCTATGGAACGTGGATTTGTGATGGTTTCTATATATTCCTTCAAATCCTTTTTGTCTGAAAAATTATACGTATTAAGAATGTGTCTGTCATCAAAAATATATGCGGAAACAATTTCATATTCTAAAATATGGCCCGGTGTGTAAACATAAATTGTTTTGTGCTTTTTGAAAAACTTGCTGTCTTTAAATTTATGAAGGTTATTAAACATAGAACCGTTTTTCATATTGTGTCCGTATAAAACAGTTACTGAATCACTAAAATCTTTAGAGTTTTGTTTTTGGCTGAAAATTGAGCCGCTATATTCGGATTTTCCGTACATATTGTGGTCAAGATAAAAAAGGTCGTCTTTTTTAGAGGAAGCCTGAAGGACTGCGTAGTTTATCTTGGTGTCAGGGATTTCAATCCATGCATAAATGTCTTTGTTTTTCTTTTGCAATTTGGCAAAATCAATCGGATTTTCCGGTATTAGGGTTGTTTCCTCTACGCTTTTTGTTTCGGTTTGTTTCTTGTTAGAATATTCGTCTCTGTTAGAAAAACCTGAGGTGTATATTTTAATAAGAATTATCGCACATGTAATAAAAACTATACATGATACTGCGAAAATAATTTTGTTTATTATATTCTTTTTTGATTTCATATCTATCTGTAATCATTAAATCCTATTTTAAGGATAATAGATTTCTCCCTTCGACTATTTTTTTGGATTTTTATATTAACTAGCATTGAAAAATGGTGATTATTATTTAGATAATCAGATTTTTGAGAAATGTATAAAAAATCGAATGTTTTCTACAATATTCATAAATCGTATTGAAAAAACGATAAATTAATTATATTCTTAAAGACAAGAGGTGTCAATGTAGACAAAATAAGAGGTGAAATTATGAACGGAAAACAAAAGGTATTTGCAAGACAATTTTTGTCATTTTTATTAGTGATAATATTGTCGATATCGCTGTTGCCTGTTACTACAAAAGCAGCGACAGTTAGTGTATACAAGTCTAATTATGGAGAACAGATTCGTGAGGATTATGCAGGTCTTAGCAGGTACATATATGATTTGCTGGTTTCTTCATATATTTATAAAGAAAATGTTACGGAAAAATTGAAAGCAAATTCGCCTATTGAATGGGTACGAAAGATGAATAACATTCGTAACAGAGCAACGGAAATTGTAAATACGGAAGTGATTTTTATATGAGAAAATATCATTTATA
>CAYWUE010000052.1:0-13718 GCA_964461415.1 uncultured Eubacterium sp. | reverse complement strand
AATTATATGAAAATCTATTGTGATTTCATTGTTTTCATCAATTATAACATTAATTCCCTTTGTTGAACTGTCTCTCTTAAGAAGTTTTACAAGACCGTCTTTTACGCTTACCATTGCCATTCCAACAATGCCAAAACATTCATATGCTGTTTCTGATGCATATTTTGCAACAACCTCAGGGCTAATCAATACCTGACCTAAATCAGTATTCAACTTACCTTTCATATCTGTTCCTCCTAAAAATCGAACTTCTTTTAATTATACTATCTTTTTATAAAAAAGAAAAGTAATTTCTATAAAAGGCTATTTTCGAAAAGCTATTTTTGGTAAATTATATAAAAGCGATTTTCGAGAATATAAAAAAGCGATTCTTAGACTTTCCGTAAAACTAATTTCGTAAATTTTCCATAAATCATTTTATATCTATAAGAGTGTTTTTTCTAAAAATAATTTACAGCTTTTGTATAGAATTATCTTGTTCTGCATGAAATAAAAAAAGTTATCATTCTAAAATGATAACTTTTTTTATTTCATGCATATATGCTCTAACAAACTATGCTCTTTCAACTTTTCCAGATTTCAAGCATGATGTACATACATACATCTTCTTTGATCCGCCTTCAGTCTTAACTTTAACAGATTTAATATTTGATTTCCACATTTTATTAGAACGTCTATGAGAATGGCTCACAGCGTTTCCAAAGTGAGCACCCTTACCGCAAATACTACATTTAGCCATAATAGCACCTCCTTTAATAAATTAGGTCAAACTCACAATTGACCTGACACAAAGAGCATTCTAACAGATACAGACAACTTTTGCAAGCACTTTTTTGCTATTTCCGATACTTTCCGATACTTTATTTCACTCTGTAACAGCTGCTTTGCATCAATACTATTTTTTTCTTTTATAGTCAGGTATATTATAAATTTATTTATTTTATCCCAATACTTCTTTTGCAATGTCTGCACTCATTTTTGCATCCTTTGCATAATAATCAGCTCCAATAGTCATTGCATAGTCTTTTGTAAGCACAGCTCCACCTACCATGATTTTACAATCCACATTGTTTTCTCTTAAAAGCCTTATTGTTTCTTCCATTGAACCAAGAGTGGTTGTCATAAGCGCTGACAAGCCCACAAGATGTACATCATTTTCTTTTGCAGCCTTGACTACCTCCATACAATCTACATCTCTACCTAGGTCAATCACATCATAACCATAATTTTCCAAAATAACCTTTACAATATTCTTTCCAATATCGTGTATGTCACCTTTTACAGTGGCAACAATTATTTTACCCTTACTCTCTGACTTTTTACCCGTATTAGCCAGATATTCTTTAATTTCTTCAAAACATTCTTTTGCTACATCAGCTGCTAATATAAGCTGCGGAAGAAAAATAGTTCCTTTTTCAAATTTTTCTCCTACAATATCTAATGCCGGAATCAATATTTCATTTATAATTTCCATTGTATCTTTTTCCTTCAAAAGATTAGCTGTAAGTTTTCTTCCTTCTGACTTCATACCTGTTTCCATAGCTTTTAATATGTCATTTGCCACATCCAAGCTAAGTTTTGTATTAGAATCTCCATCCATAATTATATTCTTAGATGCAACTACAGTTTGCGGCACAACCTTAGAAGAATAATCTATAAAATCCATTGAATTTGTATCAATGTTAGCAAGCACCTTGTATGCTTTTACAGACCAAACCATCGATGGAACGTTAGGATTTATAATTGGCAAATCAAGTCCATTAGCTAATGCCATTGTAAGAAAATTATGATTTATTATTTCTCTGTTAGGAAGACCAAAAGAAATATTCGAAACACCAAGAACAGTCTTTAATCCTAATTCTTTTTTTACTATATTCATAGCCTTTAATGTCTCGCCTGCTGCCTTTTGCTCTGCCGATACAGTTAGTGTTAAACAGTCTATTATTATATCTTCTTTTGGAATACCATAAGACAACGCCTTGTCCATAATTCTTTTTGCTATCTCTACCCTGCCTTCTGCTGTTTTTGGAATACCATTTTCATCCAATGCAAGACCAACAACTGCTGCGCCATATTTTGCAACGACAGGCAATATTCTGTCTAAAACTTCCTCTTCTCCGTTAACTGAATTGACAATAGCTTTTCCATTATAGACTCTAAGCGCAGCTTCTATAACCTCCGGTTTCGTGGAATCGATTTGTAATGGAACATCAACAATAGCCTGCAATTCCTTTACAACCTTAACCATCATTTCTTTTTCGTCAATTTCCGGCGCACCAACATTTACATCAAGAATTTCTGCTCCTGCTTCAATCTGCTCTATTGCCTGAGATAATATATAATTCATATCATTATCCTTTAGAGCCTGCTTAAATCTTTTTTTGCCCGTAGGATTTATTCTTTCTCCTACTATTCTAGGCTGGTCCACTACAACCGTTTTTAGTGGAGTACATATAGCCAACTGTTTTTTATTTTTTTCACCACTTTCATAAGTGATATTTTTAATCATTTCTTTTATTTTTTTTATATAATCAGGAGTAGTTCCACAACATCCGCCAAGAACCTTCGCCCCTAATCTTATCATATCTTTATATATTTCTGAAAATTCGTCCGGCAAAACATTATATGTATTTGTTACAGGATCAGGTAAACCAGCATTAGCTTTTACAATAATGGGAATACTTGTCCACTTTGCTATTTCTTCAACAATCGGAAGCAAATCCTTTGGTCCTAAAGAACAGTTAACTCCTAACGCATCAACTCCTAGTCCCTGTATTGTAAGGCACATTGCTGATACCGAGCATCCTGTAAAAGTCCTTCCATTCTCTTCAAATGTCATTGTACACATTATCGGTAAATCTGAATTTTCTTTTGCCGCAAGAATTGCTGCCTTCGTTTCCATTAAATCTGTCATAGTTTCAATAACTACAATATCTGCACCGGCACTTTGTCCTACAATAATTTCTTCCTTAAAAATATCATATGCCTCTTCAAAAGACAGACTTCCTGTAGGTTCTAGTAACTGTCCAATCGGTCCGACATCAAGAGCAACCAATGTATTTGTGCCATTTGCTGCCTCTTTTGCATTTTTAATTCCTGCTTCTATCAATTCGCTTACCTGATATCCTGTTTTTGCCATTTTATATCGGTTTGCACCAAAAGTATTAGCATAAACTATATCCGAACCTGCATTTATATACTGTCTGTGAATATCTATAATCCACTCAGGTTTTTCTATATTTAATGTTTCCGGTACACATCCAAGCTCCATACCTTTTTTTTGAAGCATAGTTCCCATTGCACCGTCTAACAAAATAAAATCTCTATTAAATATGCTTTTATCTGCCACAGTTTTTTCCTTCCTTCCTAAAGCCACACTTATCTCTAAAGTCACACAAATCACAACTTTTCACATTTGATTTTTCTAAATTGTGACCCAAACCTATAATACAAGTTACTGATTTTGTAGGTACAAGCATCATTCCATTATTAACGCAAACACCAATTCTTTTTCCTGCATCTAGTACATCCAAAAATTGCTGCTGGCATGACAAAGGAAAATCTCCATATCCAACACCAAATCGCCATGTATGCTCATATTCCGAAAATTCTTTTAAAATTATGTCTTCCGCCATGTTACAAACCTGCTCTATTACAGCAGAAGCAAGACTATCCGCAAAAACTGCCCATGCCATGCCCTTAACTTGCAGTTTTCTAATTAGCTTGTCAACTTCTGACGAAAGAGTTGCACACATAAATACAGCTTTCTCGCAGTTCTTCAAATGTTTTTTTATCGAATCTCCCTCTAGAGTAAAATTTATTCCTTTAGGTTGTCCATCAACAAGATCAAAAACCTTATAAATATACTTTCCATCCATTGCATTTTTTAAGAGCTCACCGCATTGATGTATCATTTCTTCAATATTTTTATCCGGTTTATTTTTTCCATATCCCATATATCTTAGGGCTTCGCTAAAATCAATATCATTTATTATAATATTTTTATTTTCCCACATATTATTTTCCGCTTCTTAATACGCTCTTCACACCTTCTGATATTCTTCGTGCAACATAAGGGTCATTCATTGTATAAATATGTATTCCATCTACTCCATTTGCAGCCAAATCTATAATCTGGTCAATTGCATATGAAATTCCCGCATCACGCATTGCCTCAGGATTATCTCCAAAACGCTGTAATACTTTAGATAATTTTGCAGGTATACCTGCACCACACATAGATACCATTCTTTCAATCTGGCTTTTGTTTGTTACAGGCATAATACCTGCTTCTATAGGTGCATCAATCCCTGCAATTCTTGCTTTTTCCTGAAATTCTAAAAATGCATTATTGTCAAAGAAAAGCTGTGATATTAAGTGGTCTGCGCCAGCGTCAACTTTCTTTTTAAGATTTTTTATATCCTCTATCATATTTTCCGCTTCCTGATGAACCTCCGGATAACATGCTCCTGATACGCTGAACCCTTCATTTTTTGAGCATATATACTCTGTAAGCTCTGATGCATACTTAAAGTCATGTTCTAACTTAAAGTTAGGATTTACATCACCACGTAAAGCCAAAATATTGTATACTTCTTTTTCCTTTAACTGTTCTAAAATCGCATCAACACTTTCTTTTGTATTGTACAAGCATGACAAATGTGCAATAGTTTCTGTACTTAATTCATGCTTTATATATCCACACAAATCTATAGTTGTGGCATTTGCCACCCCTTTTCCACCTGCACCATATGTTACACTAATAAAATCAGGATTTAAATCCTTTAATTCGTCTAATGTTTCATAAATTGTTTCGATACCACTTTCCTTCTTCGGTGGGAAAACTTCAAAAGAAAAAATCGTTCTGTTTTCTTTAAATAAGTCTTTAATGTTCATAAATTCTGTCCTCCTAAGCGTAACCTAAATATTTTTCAGTATGACAAAGTACTTTCTCACAAAATTGTTATCTGCAACAGAACAAATTAAATCCTACAAGCAGACAAATCACAATTATACATACAACAAAAAATGTACTTTCAATTAATAACGACAGCGTCATTCCAACAGCAAGCCAAAATAACGCAAATCCACATAGTTTATGCATATACTCATCCCAAAATATCTTTATAATATTAACATATGCATTCTTTTAATTTTTAGTCGCAAATATTACGGTCTAATTTTTATAAAATTCCCATATAATACATTCTTTTATATGGGTTTTCTATTAATATTTAATCGCAAATATCTTCATCAAAATCATCTTTCACATCATTTTTTGATGTAAATTTGTTCACAACATCAGGTACCATATCTATAATTCTTGATAATCCATCCTGGTCCTTTATACTAATGAGCTTTGATGAGCCATCCTTAATAACCAACACTGCGCTAGGCATAATTTTACCGCCCATTCCGCCTGAGCCTGTCTCACCTTTAGAAAATGTACCAATACCCATTCCAAAAGACACATCCGCCATCGGAAGAATTATTGTATCTCCTACTACAACCGGCTCTCCAACAACTGATTTTGTTGTGATAAATTTTTCCATTGCTTTTAATAAATCATCTGTAGGCTTTTTATTTTCTGACATATCAAATCCTCCTAACTAAATTTCTTTATAATTTTATTAATATTTTTATCAAAATAAAATTTCAAACAATAAATTAAAACAATCCCAAGACTAAAATGCCCTTTGAAGATTATTTTACCTTCAAAAACTTTCTGTTCAAAATCAGGATAAACTTTTATTTTTTTCAGGTTGATGTTAAACATTCCACAAGCCATACCTATATATCCTAAGACTTCACCTGTCATATAAGGCTCCTCAAAGCCAAATTCCACCTTGCCTTTGACTCTGTTAGGACTAAGATATCTAATTAAACCTAATACTAGTTTTTTTCCGTATCTGTATGCTTCTTTTGAGCTGCTTTCTGTGATAAAATCCTTTGTTTCCTTAATTTTTTCCAATATTGACTTTACACTTTTATTTTTATTTTTTATCATCTTACAAAGTTTTTGAAATTTTTCCTTTGTTGTTTCTTTTTTATCTTTTACAATTTTACGTATATTATCTATTTTTTGTTTTGTGTTTCCTTTTTTATTTTTTTCAAAGGATTTTTGTTTTTCAGTATTATTATCTGACTCTAATTTTTTTTTCTTACACTTTTTTTCTTTCTTTTTTTTCTTCCTCAGGGTAAGTGGAATCCCCAACACCCTTATTGAATATTTTATTTCTTTATCCTCAAGCCATATTCCTGCATATATCAGATAAAACAGCCAGCCCAATCTTATTTTTGCCTGTATTTCTTTATTTTCTAACTGTCCATTTATTTTTCCTACATACGTGATAGGATATAACAATATAAGTAAAGCAAGCACAAGAATAGACAATAAAATAATACTAATTATTTTTAAAATAAGTAATAATATATGTACCATAGGCTATTCTTCTTTCTTGCTTTCATTATTGTTTATTTGGTTCATTATATAATCTTTCACTTTAACGTCACCAGTAGCATTATAGCAATCCATTACGACCAACTGCATCATATCTAGCGCTTCTTCTTTTCCCTCTGCAATCCCAATGATTACAATATCGGATTCCTTGTATATTTTTTGAGTAAGTACATTAGATGGATAGATGTCTATTGTATCATGGCTATTTAAAGGCAAAGCTAGCACATATTTATTAAACTGCTGCTTTCCATTCTTTATTTTTCTGATAACCTGTCTTTTTTTATCTAGCAGATTATAACCTACATATAAATCATCAAACCATCTCATACTTATCTCCAGCAATACATTATTCTTCCATAATACCATTTAAAATTTCTATGCATGCTAACTTTTCAGCCTTATCACTGCATACAGATAATGTATTGTAAATATAATCCTGCAATTCACTAATATTATTAAAAAATACTGGAAGTTCTGCTATCGATGCGGACATCACAGCTCTGTTAATGTTCTTTTCATTATCCTTAAAAAGTTCAGCATATTCATCAAAGAGTGCTTCTTCTTGCTGTTTTACGTATTCCTCATCAGCAATCGTTTCATCTTCGATATTTTCTAATTCCATAAACAAGCTATCCGAGTTAAGTTTTGGTAGCTTGTATACCACATTGTAACAATCTGTCAAGCCAAGATTTTCAATATTATTTTCATAGCTCTCCTTAATCTGGTCAGTTATATCACATGAAGAAAGTTTAGGATAAATTTCTTCTTGTATCCCCTCTAACATAACAAACATATCCTCTATTTCTTCTACTGACTTAGGACTGAGTTTTTCCATAAACAAAAGATTTGTATCTTTAATAATTTCATTACATGCTTTTGTAATATTGTCATTTTCTTCATTATCGTATGTATACATAACAATAAGCAAATCATTCAATATTTCCTGAATCATCATGTTAGAATTCATCAACTCTTCCATATATTCTGAAACCTTAGCTATATTTTCCTTCATCTCATTATACTGAGCATTAGTCATTTCCTTAAACTTAACCTGTCTGAGCTCATCAAAGAATTCTTCTAAATACGGATAATTTTCTGCCATTGTGTCAGTTTTTTCAAGCATAGCTGTAGTTCTTAACATATACAAAAAATTCTTAAGACTTTCCTTTGTTCCACCTTTATATATGCTAAGACCGTTAGATAACATTTCAAAGAACTTGACCTTTGTAAGCCTTACCGGAAGCTGACCTATTACCTGACTGATTTTTCTGTTAATAGCAATATTATCCTCATCTTCAAGGATAAACTGCATCAACTGTCTTGTGATATTTTCATCGCTATATCCCTTTGGATAATCTTCTTTTCTAAATCTATACTCTACTCTATTTAATGCATGTTCATATATATTAAACTTATCGACATAACATGTAAGGTCCTGAACTTTATTTATTATATCCTGTCTTAATTCTTCTAGCTTTGCAATATTGGATGATTTTTTTTTTGTTTCATCATTCATTAATTCTTCAATTACATTATTAATTACAGCAATACCTTCTACATTTTCAGTATCTAATTCTTCTACATCCAATGTCATTGTGTAATATGTGTAATAATTCATTGCCAAACGAATATTAGCATATTTATTATTCATTTCCATAAAAGGAGCATAATATGCCTTTAAATTCTCATCTACATTTCTTTTTTTTAATAAATCGCCTACTATTTTTTTCACTTTTATACCCTGTTTCCTGTCTTCTATCCTAATATTTTATTAATATATAATATCATTGTTTATTTCATAATATCTGAAAAATCGAATGTTGCAAAATAATCTTTAGGTGTTTCCGCTCTTCTAATCATTTCTACACTACCATCTTCCTTCAACAATAATTCTGCCGAACGAAGTCTGCCATTATAGTTATATCCCATAGCAAAACCATGAGCTCCTGTATCATGAATATAAAGGAAATCCCCTTTTTCAATCTTTGGCAATTCTCTGTCTATTGCAAATTTATCATTATTTTCGCAAAGACTTCCAACCACATCATATATATGGTCATTTGGCTCATTTTCTTTTCCCATTACTGTAATATGGTGATAAGCTCCATACATTGCAGGTCTCATCAGGTTTACTGCGCACGCATCCACACCAATATATTCCTTATAAGTATGTTTTTCGTGAACTGCCTTTGTAACCAAAGCTCCATAAGGCCCCATCATAAAACGTCCCATTTCTGTATAAATTGAAATATCATCCATACCTTCCGGTGCAAGGATTTCGTCATAAACCTTTCTGACTCCTTCACCGATTGCCATAATATCATTCGGTGTCTGATCCGGTCTATATGGTATTCCAACACCACCTGAAAGATTAACGAATTTGATATTCGCACCTGTTTCTTTTTTAAGCTTTACAGCAAGTTCAAAAATTTCCTTTGCAAGCATTGGATAATATTCATTTGTCACTGTATTGCTAGCTAAAAATGCATGAATTCCAAAATTCTTCACACCTTTTTCTTTCAATATTTTAAATGCTTCAAAAATCTGTTCCGGTGTCATTCCATATTTCGCATCTCCCGGATTATCCATTATTCCATTACAAACTTCAAAAACTCCGCCCGGATTATATCTACAGCTTACTGTTTCAGGAATTCCACATTCCTTCTCCATAGCTTCAATCAAGGTAATATCATCTAAATTTATAATTCCGCCTAAATAATTACAATATTTAAATTCTCCCTCCGGAGTTTCATTTGAAGAAAACATAATTTCGTCATTTCTAAAGCCTAATTTTTCAGCAATCATAAGCTCTGTCTCTGATGAGCAGTCAACACCACATCCTGCTTCTTTTAATTTCTTTATAATAAATGGATTAGGCTCAGCTTTTACTGCAAAATATTCTCTAAATCCCTTATTCCATGAAAAAGCCTCATTAACCTTTTTGGCATTCTCCATAAAGCCTTTTTCGTCATATATGTGGAAAGGAGTCGGATAAGTTTTCTCAATCTCCTTTAATTGTTCTAATGTTACAAATGGTTTCTTTTCCATTCTTATTCCTCCCGTTAGTTCTATTGTTAATTGATATTTAATTTATTAGTTATTCTACAACACTATTTTGTCAGCTCACTTTTCTATTTCTTCTTTTGAGATGTTTTTTATAGTTTTAAGTCATCTTTTATAACTCTTTTTAAGTTGATGTTTACATTTTCAGGTTATATTTTGTAATTCTTTTTGAGTTAATTCTTATATTCTTAGTTCATGTTTTCTAACTCTTTTTGAGCTGAATTTTATAGTTTTTTAAGTTGTTTTTTTATTCAATTTTATTTTACTCATTATTTATGTATATGAGTGAACAAATGGTCCTGGCAATACTCTTTACTTCCAGAGCATTTCGAACAATATCTAAATGTCAAATCAGTTGAGTCAAGTTCTGTTCTTCCACAGACTGTACATTTATGCCTCGCACCATTTTCATATGTTCTATCAATATCTGCTTTATGAATAGATTCCCTGTACTGCCTTTTTCTTTTTACTTGTTTAGGATTAAACACTCCCCTGTTCTTCTTTGTTGATACAAAGTATATAATAAAATTAAGAAGCGACATAAATATTAAAACTGTAGTTATAATAGCGTACATATAAATTCCACTTTGTTTAGCATAACTAAATACATTATATATATCTATAAAAATATAAGCGCCATACAATATTCCAAACCACTTTATTTTTATTGGTATGATAAAATAAAGTAGTAACTGCTCTTCCGGATATGTTGCCGCAAAAGCAAGAAAAATAGACATGTTAATGTAATATGTGCTTACATTCGAGCCAATGTAATATCCAAGCATCTGATTCGAAACAGAACCACTATATACAATGCTTAATATTATATATAAAACCATTGCAGCTGCTACAGTAAATATAAATCCTGAAAAAAGATAAACATTGTATCTGTAAGTCCCCCATGTTCGTTCCAGCGTCTGACCTAACTGATAATAAAGAATCAGCATAATTATTGTGAAAATCCCAAATTCTTCAGGCATTGTAATTACCCAGGTCACAAGACGCCAAATCTGACCACGTAAAATATTATATGGGTCAAACGTTAACAAATCATAAAGATTAGGGCTAATCAGACTTGCCATATATCCAATAATATAACCAGCTATAAGATACAATGTTAAATTGTTAATTGCATATTTACCATATTTTCTTTCAAACTTTGAAATCATAACTTCTCCATTCCATCAAGTGCATAGTAAAATATACCTGCACTGCTATAAATAATAAACCATATTACAGTATAAATTCTGCGCTACTGTTTGTCAAACTTGTTTGACTGAATTTTTGAGTGAATTTCAAAATAAATTTTGTTCACAATTTTTTGTCGATTTTTTAACATTCTGATAATATTGATTAGTTGTTTTTTCCTATTAAATATATTATAATGACTGAGTTCGTGTAAATTCCTCATTTTTCGACATTTACACTAATTTTTTGATAACAAAATACAAACTTTATCGTATGTATAGCATTTGATTTTATGCCATATATACAAATAACTCATTATTATTTACATTGATGAAGGCGTCAAATTGTTTTTATATTTTGACACTGTAATCTTACATTGCAATTATACGCAACAGAATGGAGATGGATATGGATAATAAATATTATAGTTTAGGAATCGACATTGGCTCAACCACAGTCAAAATTGCAATTCTAAACGAAAAAAATGAAATGATTTTCTCTGATTATCAGAGACACTATGCAAATATTCAGGAAACTTTAGCAAAGCTTTTAAAAAAGGCTTATGATGAATTAGGTTCTATTGAACTTGCTCCTATGATAACAGGTTCAGGTGGTCTTGCACTTTCTAAACATTTAAAAGTTCCCTTCGTACAGGAGGTTGTTGCAGTTTCTTCTGCATTAGAAGATTATGCACCACAGACTGATGTTGCTATCGAGCTTGGCGGTGAGGATGCTAAAATCATATATTTCACTAACGGTATAGAACAGCGTATGAACGGTATCTGTGCAGGTGGTACAGGTTCTTTCATTGACCAGATGGCTTCACTTTTACAGACTGATGCCAGTGGACTTAACGAATATGCTAAGAATTATCAGGCTATCTATCCTATTGCTGCACGTTGTGGTGTATTTGCCAAGACAGATATTCAGCCTCTTATTAACGAGGGAGCTACTAAGGAAGACCTGGCTGCTTCTATTTTTCAGGCAGTTGTAAATCAGACTATTTCAGGTCTTGCCTGCGGTAAGCCAATCAGAGGTACTGTTGCATTTTTAGGTGGTCCGCTACACTTCCTCCCCGAACTAAAAAATGCTTTTATTAGAACATTAAAATTAGACGAGGAGCATATTGTTGCGCCATCACACTCACATCTTTTTGCAGCTAGTGGTGCTGCACTTAATCACAATCCTAGTGTTCGTATCAATATTACTGATTTGTATAAACAGCTCTCAAAAGGCATTCAGATGTCCATGGAAATCAAACGTCTGGATCCTTTGTTTAATAATCAAAAAGAATATGATGATTTTATTAAAAGACATAACAAGGATTGTGTAAAGAAGGGTGACTTATCTACATATAAAGGAGATTGTTTCTTAGGTATTGACTCAGGTTCCACTACAACTAAGGCTGCACTTGTTGCAGAAGATGGAACCTTACTTTACTCATTTTATAGTGGTAATAATGGTAATCCATTGTCTACCATTATTGATGCCATAAAGGATATTTATTCTAAATTGCCTAAAGATGCAAGAATTGTTCGCTCATGCTCTACTGGATATGGTGAAGCATTAATTAAGGCTGCTTTGCTTTTAGACGAAGGCGAAGTTGAAACAGTAGCTCACTACTATGCTGCTGCTTTCTTTGAACCACAGGTAGACTGTATTCTTGACATCGGTGGTCAGGATATGAAATGTATCAAAATAAAAAACAACTCTGTTGACAGCGTTCAGCTTAATGAAGCATGCTCATCAGGTTGTGGTTCATTCATCGAGACATTTGCTAAGTCTCTTAATTATTCAGTACAGGATTTTGCTAAGGAAGCATTATTTGCAAACAACCCGACTGATTTAGGTACAAGATGTACCGTATTTATGAATTCTAACGTAAAACAGGCTCAAAAAGAAGGTGCTACTGTTGCAGATATTTCTTCAGGTCTTGCATATTCCGTTATTAAAAATGCATTATATAAGGTTATCAAAATCTCAGATGCAAAAGATTTAGGACGTAAGGTTGTAGTTCAAGGTGGTACTTTCTACAATGACGCAGTTTTAAGAAGTTTTGAAAAGATTGCCGGTTGCGAAGCTATCAGACCTGATATTGCTGGTATTATGGGGGCTTTCGGTGCTGCTCTTATAGCAAGAGAACGCTATAATGGCGAAGCTACTACTATGCTTAACCTTGAACAATTAGAGGCTTTTTCTTATGAAACTTCTATGACTAGATGCAAGGGCTGTACTAATGCCTGTCTTCTTACAATTAACAAGTTTTCAGATGGCAGACGTTTCATCAGTGGCAACAGATGCGAAAAAGGTATCGGTGGTGAAAAAAACAAAGAAAACATCCCTAACCTTTTTGAATATAAATATCACAGAATGTTTGATTACGAATCATTAGATGCCGAAACTGCACCACGTGGTGTAGTTGGAATCCCACGTGTGCTTAACATGTACGAAAACTTCCCATTTTGGGCAACATTCTTTAAGGAATTAGGTTTTAGTGTAATGCTTTCCCCTAAATCTTCGCATAAGATTTATGAAATGGGTATTGAATCAATTCCTAGCGAATCGGAATGTTATCCTGCAAAAATTGCACATGGGCATGTAGAATGGTTATTGCAAAACGGTGCAAAATTCATTTTCTATCCTTGTATTCCATACGAGCGAAATGAAACACCTGATGCTAACAACCATTATAACTGTCCAATCGTTACTTCTTATGCAGAAAATATTAAGAATAACGTAGAAGCATTAGAAGATTCATCAATAAAATTTATGAATCCTTTTATGGCATTTACTAACGAGGAAATTTTAACCAATAGATTGATAGAGATTTTCACCGAAGAATTTAAGATTAATGAAGATGAAATCGCATCTGCTTCTCATAAGGCTTGGGAAGAGCTTCTTGCATCTCGTGAAGATATGAAACGTAAAGGTGAAGAAACTCTTAAATATATGGAAGAAACAGGACGCAGAGGTATTGTCTTAGCCGGCCGTCCATATCATGTTGACC
>CAYWUE010000051.1:0-13743 GCA_964461415.1 uncultured Eubacterium sp. | reverse complement strand
CACCACCATGGTGTCTCACTGTAATTTTACCCTGATTGTTACGACCAGCTGTTTTCTTAAGAGATACTGTTAAAGACTTCTCTGGAGTAGACTTTGTAATCTCTGCATTATCAAGCTGAGTCATAGCTCTTCTTGAAGGTGTATATGGGTTAAATGTCTTAATTCCCATTTTCTTTCTCCTTTCAAATATCTTTTCGCGTAACCGTTTAAGCGGAGCGCTTAACGACTACATACTAAAATTCTTCTTATAAACCAGCGAAGATTTCAATATCTGCACTGTCTTCTGTTAACTGAACGATAGCTTTCTTCTTTGCTGCTGTCTTTCCAGTTACATATCCTCTTCTACGTTTTTTGCCTTCTAAGTTCATTGTGTTAACTTTAGCAACTTTTGTTCCTTCGAACATTTTTTCAACTGCTTCTTTAACCTGTGACTTAGTAGCATTTGTGTGTACGTAGAATGTGTACTTCTTATCTGCCATAGCATTCATGCTCTTTTCTGTGATTACAGGAGCAAGAATTACGTCATAATATTTAAGGTCTGCCATTATGCATACACCTCCTCAATTGTTGCTACAGCTGCTTTTTCAACTACTAATGTATCATATTTAAGAATATCATATACATTGATAGTATTTGTTAAAGCAGTCTTAACTGTAGGAATGTTCTGTGCTGACTTAATAGTATTGAAGTCATTTTCATTTAATACTACTAATGCTTTATTTACATTTAAATTCTTCATAACCTGAACAAATTCTTTTGTCTTAGGAGCTTCGAATTTAAGTTCGTCAACTACGATAATCTTCCCTTCATTAACTCTTGATGTCAAAGCTGACTTAAGAGCAATTCTCTTTTCTTTCTTATTCATCTTAAATGAATAATCTCTTGGTGTTGGAGCAAATACAACTCCGCCGCCTGTCCACTGTGGAGCTCTTGTTGAACCCTGTCTTGCATGACCTGTTCCTTTCTGTCTCCATGGTTTTCTTCCGCCACCGCTAACTTCTGAACGAGTTTTAGCTTTCTGTGTACCCTGACGGTTATTTGCAAGCTGGCTTAAAACTGCCTGATGTACTAAATGTTCTTTAACTTCTACACCAAATACAGCATCGCTAAGTTCGATAGTACCAACTTCGCTTCCTTCCATATTTAAAACAGATACTTTTGCCATCTGTGTGTTCCTCCTTTCAAATACTACTTACCGGCTTTAACTGATTCTTTAATTGTTACTAAAGATTTCTTAGGTCCCGGTACAGCACCTTTAACTAAGAGTAAGTTCTTTTCAGCATCAACTCTAACGATTTCAAGATTCTGAGTTGTAACTTTCTTACCACCCATATGTCCTGGCATCTTCTTGCCCTTAAATACCTTGCTTGGACTTGAACAAGCTCCGTTAGAACCTGCATGTCTGTGGTACTTAGAACCGTGGGCCATAGGACCTCTAGACTGTCCATGTCTCTTAATTGCGCCCTGGAATCCTTTTCCTTTTGCAATTGCAGTTGCGTCAACCTTGTCGCCTGCTTCAAAGACATCAACTTTGATTTCGTCTTTTACTGAGTATTCGCCTTCGAGTTTGAATTCTCTTACATATCTCTTGTAAGAAACTCCAGCTTTGTCAAACATACCTTTAACCGGTTTGTTGACTAACTTTTCTCTGATATCTTCAAAACCAACCTGTACAGCACTGTATCCATCATTTTCAACAGTCTTAACCTGTGTTACTACACAAGGGCCTGCCTGAAGAACAGTTACTGGTACTAATTCGCCAGCTTCGTTGAATATCTGAGTCATACCAACTTTTTTAGCTAAAATAGCTTTCTTCATTTTAATTACCTCCTGTTAATCTACAGCGGATCGCTTTTTGCGATCATCCTAGAACAGTTTCTATTAAAACCTTCAAGGATAATTCACTAATTTGTTTTTTTGATGAATTATTTGTTTTTCATCTTGATATCGATGTACACACCTGCTGGCATTTCTAATCTAGATAATGCATCTACAGCCTTCTGTGTAGGTGTCACAATATCGATAAGTCTCTTATGAGTTTTCTGTTCAAACTGTTCTCTAGAGTCTTTGTACTTGTGTACAGCTCTAAGAATTGTAACAACTTCCTTCTTTGTTGGAAGAGGTACCGGACCGCTAACTTCTGATCCTGAATTCTTTGCAGTTTCAACAATTTTCTTAGCTGACTGATCTACTAATTTGTGATCATAAGCCTTAAGTGTAATTCTCATTACTTGTGCCATAAAAAAAGCCGCCTCCTTTTCGTACTATTTAGCACGACAAGCGGTGACCGTACAACTTCTCCGGGCGTGTCGTAACCCTTTACAACTTTCGTCCGACGTTTCCACTCTTGCGGTGGACTTATGTTTTGTACAGTGACTTGTCGCCAGTTTCCTAACTTGACATTCGCTCCACGGAAAACCTGCAAATATATTGCAGCAACCTCACGTTTCAACGCTATCAATGTCACAGCATGAACTAGTATACAATATGATTATGTGAAATGCAAGCATTTTTTTCAACTTTTTCAAAAAAATTTTCAGCACTTTTTTTGTCCACTTTTTACCTTTTTTCACTTTTTTATTTACCAAAAACTTTTTCGCTATTTTAATCTTTTTTTAATTTTTCTAATCTTTTTTAATTTTTCTAAATTATTGACAGTACGTGTGAAATTTGAAATAATAGGACACGTGAGAAATGGTGCAAGAACTGCGCATCTATTAAGAATTGCATAAGCAGACAGATAACGGTGCGAATTTATTTTTCTTCCACTCAGCTCATATTTTTAAAAATAATTTAATTGTTATAATAAATCATTTTAACATTTACAATAGGAAGGAACAGATTATGTGGATAGCAAATAATTGGAAGGATTACGAAGTCATCGATACTTCTTCCGGAGAAAAATTAGAACGTTGGGGTGACTATATTCTTGTAAGACCTGACCCACAGGTTATTTGGAATACTCCAAAAAAAGATAATAAATGGTTCAAGCCTAACGGTCATTATCATAGAAGTAATAAAGGCGGCGGCCAATGGGAGTTTTTTAATCTTCCGGAACAGTGGACTATTAATTATAAGAATTTGGTTTTTAACTTGAAACCTTTTAGTTTTAAACATACAGGGCTTTTTCCTGAACAAGCTACAAACTGGGATTGGTTTTCTGATAAAATCAGAAATGCCAATCGTCCTGTAAAAGTATTAAATCTTTTCGCCTACACTGGTGGAGCAACCCTGGCAGCTTTAAATGCTGGTGCTCATGTCACGCATGTAGATGCTTCTAAAGGTGTTGTAGCATGGGCAAAAGAAAATGCTACATCATCAGATTTAATCAACAAACCTGTAAGATGGCTGGTTGATGACTGTGTAAAATTCGTAGAACGTGAAATCAGACGCGGCAACAAATATGACGGTATCATTATGGACCCTCCTTCTTACGGAAGAGGTCCTAAAGGAGAAATTTGGAAAATAGAAGAAAGTGTATATCCTTTTATTGAATTATGTTCAAATATTTTAAGCGATGACCCACTTTTCTTTCTTATTAATTCTTATACCACCGGTCTTCAACCTGCTGTTCTCAATTATATGATTAACACAGCAATCGTTTCAAAATTCGGTGGACACGTAGAAGCTGATGAAATTGGCGTACAGGTTTCTTCTAACAACCTTGTGCTTCCTTGCGGAGCCTCTGGTCGTTGGTGTAAATAATCTGCTATAATCACCTTAATTACAATGTTATTACATTATAAAGAAAGGATTGAATCCTGCATATGCAAAATTCAATCCTTTTGAAAATAGTATTTATGATTTTATTGTCATTTTTTCAAATTAATAATCAAATTCTTTATCTTTTTTATAATAATAAATATATAAAGTTTGAAGATTTGTATAAAAATTAAGGATACATAAAGTAAACACTTTAGTAAACCCGTATACCTCCGACTTATCTATTATCGTCGATTTAATCTGTCTAGTAATTTGTTTATTTCATCAATTGTGTAACATCTATATCTCTATCGGGAATTTATTATATTTTGGAAAAATCAACCGTTTTCCAGAAGTCTTTATCACGAAACTCTTTACTGTCTCTTCTAACATTATCGGTTCTGTTATATAATAAATCTTCAAAGTAGAATAAAATTTTACACTCTCAGAGCCACATTCTACTTTATATATTGTAATAATATTATTATAATAAATCAAAATAAAAACAATAATAAATGCAAACACAAATCCTGCTAATAAGATTATTGTATTTTCCAACCATTCACTAATATCATTGCTAATGCTTCAAAGCAAAAAAACATAAATGAAATGATTATACCCATAAATAAGGATCTTTTCATCATTTTCTTTAATTTATTTTTTTCTATTATCATTGTCCCCTCATATTATAACTTTTTTTATCTTTATTGACTTCTAATATCTCGTCTCTACATAGAAACCTTCACTTTTAAGTTGAGTTTTTGTAATTCGTCTTCCCCAGTGAATCGAGCTGTTATAATTGCCTTCAACCACTGTCAGTACATTACCTTTCTTTTCAATAACCAATACTGAATGATAATCCCCTATTCTGATATGGTCTCCAGTTTTTATTTTCTTAAAGCTTGTATGTCTCTTTACTAATGTATTTTTCCCAAATACTCCATCGCTTATTTTTCCAACCAAGGCTATACATCCGTAGCAGTGAGTATTTATCGCTTCCCACATATAATAATCGCTGTTATCCCAATGTTTACCTTCTTTATATTGAGTCTGCATAGCAAGTATTTTCTTTTTTGCCTGTGTAGGTGTTATTTTTTTATAAACTGTCACCTTACACGAAAGAACTTTTTTGCCTTTCGAAAATTTTGCCTTTATAACTGTTGTTCCGGCCTTTAGAGCTTTAACATTGCCTTTTTTTGATACTGTTGCAACATTCTTATTAGAAGAGCTCCACTTTATCCTGCTGTTAGCATTAGATACTTTAAGTTTCTTTTTTGTGCCCCTCTTCATCTCTAAACTGGTGTAATTCAAGATTGCCTCATTTTTCGAAGATAAATTTCTAATAGCATTTGTTTCGATTTTTAAATTCTCAATGTTTTCAGTTTCGATTACATATCTACTTCTCGATACAAGCATCAAACATATACATATTACGGCCATTATCTTTTTTAGTTTTTTCATATTCCTGCGCCTCTTGACCTTTCCTTTGTTCTTTAACTTTTTAACAAAGTCTTCTCCATATAGTATATTCTAATAGTCTTATGATTGATATTACTTCACTATAACTTCTTCTACATCAAAGGTATCATCTTTTTCATCTGCGCATATAGCTATAATGTATCGCTTGTCAAATTTCATCTGGATAAATCTATATTCTTTTTTCCCAACAATTCTAGGTGACGCACCATTCAAATCCACTTCAAAGGAATTTAAAGGTTTTCTAAGACCAATTCCGATGTTTTTTAGATATGCCTCTTTAATCGTCCAGATTTCACAAAATCTTTGTTGAATTATATTTTCATCTTCCACTTCATTGATATATTCACACTCACTTGGCAAAAAATTCTTCTCTGCAATTCTGTGTTTATCACTTTTGATTTTTTGAATGTCTATTCCTATATCCTGCTTAGAAACTGCAGCAACTACATAGCTTCCCGAATGTGAAATATTAAAATTTATGTTAGATTTTTCAAAATATGGCTTACCGAACTTGTCAACCTTCACATCTCCTTTAATATTATATTTTTCTTTTATGAAGTTAATCAAAATCCCGGCGCCCACACCTCTAAGCTTGTCAGATGTCACACGTAATTTATTAACTTTTTCTACTCGTTCATAGTCTAAACCTTTTAGAACCTGTTCAAATATATTTCTATTTCTTAGTATAGTAATATTAAAATAATAAATATTCATTTTCGTCCTCATTGGTGTTTATTTTTTTATTTTTATGTTAACATTTTAAGAATATTTTTTATAGTTAACATTTCAGCTTTTGTATTATATTTTTCAATTTTTTTATTTTGTTTTTGCATTTTTATTTATTCTTAGTAAGGCTTCGTTTTGGAACCGACCATAATCCTGGTGCAAATAATATGAGCATAGGGAATATTTCTAGTCGTCCAACAAGCATGTCAAACATAAATACAATTTTAGATAACAAGCTAAAATCTGCAAAGTTTCCTGTCGGTCCAACCCCATTAAGTCCGGGGCCTATATTATTAAACGTGGCTATTACTGCCGTTATGTTTGTCGTCATATCTTTTCCATCAAGACTTACTATTAATATAGAAGCAAGCACAAGCAATACATATGCTCCAAGATAACACAAAACCCTTTTTACAGCCTCATCTGACAGCTGTCTGCCATTGCTCTGAACCTTTTGTACGCTTCTCGGATGCGTTATTGACATGATTTCGCTTTTTATTGTTTTCATATAGACAATCAATCTCGAAACCTTCAATCCGCCACCTGTGCTTCCGGCACATGCCCCTACAAACATTAAAAGAACTAATATTGTTTTTGAAAATTCAGGCCATAAGTTAAAATCGGTGGTTGTATAACCCGTTGTACTTGATACCGAAGCCACGTGAAATAAAGCAGTGTGAAATGCCATGAAAAAACTCTTAAAATTACCTCTTATATTTATGGCAATTAATAACGCGGAGCCAAATACAAATCCCAAATAATATCTTAATTCCTGATTAAATACAGCATCTTTTATTTTTTTTATTAAAATAAAGTAATATACATTAAAATTAATTGAGCATATTATCATAAATGTCGTTATAACTATCTGTGATGCAAGACTATATGATGCAATGCTATCGCTTACAATTCCAAAACCACCTGTACCAACAGTACCAAAAGTTATTGTTAAGGAATCAAATACCGACATACCTGTTAAAATTAAAGCTACAGTTTCTACAATAGTAAATGCAATATAAATACCATACAGAATCATTGCTGTCTGTTTAGCTTTAGGCACCAATTTCCCAACTGATGGTCCCGGGCTTTCTGCTCTCATCAAATGCATAATCGAGCCACCTGACAGCGGAAGAACTGCCATTATAAATACCAAAAATCCCATTCCACCAATCCAATGAGTGAAAGAGCGCCAAAATATCGAACAATGCGTCAATGCCTCAACTTCAGATAATATGCTCGAGCCTGTGGTAGTAAAACCTGATATTGTTTCAAAAAGAGCATCTTCATATGCAGGTATTTCTCTTGTCAAAAAAAATGGCAAAGCTCCTATAAGACTAATTATTATCCAGCTCAATGAAACTGCTGCAAAACCTTCTTTTGAATAAAAAACATTATTTTTTATTTTTCTTACTCTGCCTAAAGTTCCTAAAACAAGACATCCCGCCGCAACGACTAAATAAACCAGACCTTGTTCTTCACCATAAATTCCACCTACAATAGCAGGGAGCATCAAAAAAATACCTTCAAACGTGCACACCCATGCTAAAATATATCGTATCATCGAATAATTCATAACAGCCTCCTACATTAACGCATCTTCTAACTGATGAAATCCTGTAGTTGTTGTCAATAATACAATGGAATCACCTGCTTGAATTACACTTTGACCGTTAGGTATAGTAACCTGACCTCGTCGTGTGATACAGCCAATTAAAACATTAGGCTTTAATCTTAATTCAGACAAAGACTTTCCAACCATAGGTGAATCATCTTTAATTAATAATTCTAACGCTTCAACCCTATTATCATTCAATCTATATAATGTTTCAATATTACTTCCCATAGAATTTTTCATAGCTCGAACATATTTTATTATAGATTCAGCCGTAATATATTTAGGATAAATAATACTTCCCAAATCCAAACTATCTATAATTTCATCATATGAAACTCTATGAACTTTAGTAATCAACTTAGCATTTGTAAGACTTTTAGCATACAATGCAAGCATAATATTTTCTTCATCAAAATCAGTTGACGTAATAAATGCCTCTGTCTCCATAAGACCTTCTTCCATAAGAAGTTCCTTATCCGTAGCATCTCCACAGATAATCATAGCCTTTGGCAACATTTCTGTAAGTACATCACACTGCTCCGGATTTTTTTCTATGATCTTAACTTTTATACCTAATTCAATCAATTGTTTAGCAAGATAGATGGAAGTTCTTCCACCACCTACAATCAACACTTTCTTTGCAGCTGCAGTAGGAACCTTCATCTTCTTAAACAAATCTAATGTTTTCGACTGGGAGCCTATAATTGTAATAATATCCTTTTCTTTGATTTCAAATTCTCCATCAGGAATTATTACCTCCTCTCCTCGCTCAACAATAGGGATAAGCACATCTACTTTTAGTTTATTGCTCATATCCTTTAATTTAGTGTTGCATAATATATTTCCTTCTTCAATTCGGTAATTTATCAATTCCACACGACTTTTTGCGAAAGAATCCACTTTGAGAGCAGATGGAAACTTAAGCAATCTGCTTATTTCTCTAGCTGCTGCTAACTGCGGATTAATAATCATTGATAATCCTAATTCTTCCTTAATAAATGAAATTTCTCTATTGTATATTGGATTACTTACTCTGGCAATAGTATGACAATCACCGGCTTTCTTTGCAATAAGACAACATAAAAGATTCAACTCGTCAGAGCCTGTCACTGCAATAAGTAAATCTGCTTCCTCTACTCCCGCCTCCATTTGAACATTAAAACTTGTACCATTTCCTACGACCCCCAAGACATCATAGCTATTTGATACATTCTCTACAATCTGTTCTCTCGTGTCAACCACCGATATGTCATGTCCCTCTGTGCTAAGCTGTTCTGCAAGCGTTGTGCCTACATTTCCACAGCCAACAATAATAATTTTCATTTCCTCTCCAGTCTATACGTTACCGTATGATTTATTTTTTAGAATTATATTTTATTATTTAATTTTTCAAATCCTTTATATCCGATTATAGCAAATAAAAAATTTTATTAAAGTATGTTTTTAGATTTTAAAGTTAAGAAATAGCAAATAATTCACAAAAAGATAGTGGTAACCTTACATCACCACTATCCTTGTATATATTTTATAATTGTTTTCCTGTCAAAAGTTCATATGCCTGAAGATATTTTTCTATGGTCTTGTCAACTATATCCTGTGGCAATGTCCAATTGTGACCTTCATTTTCTTTTAACCAATCACGAGCAAACTGTTTGTCAAAAGATGGCTGTCCATGTCCCGGTTCATATTCACTTGCCGGCCAGAAACGTGAGCTATCCGGTGTAAGCATTTCATCGCCAATTACAATATTTCCATCTTCATCTAAACCAAACTCGAATTTTGTATCAGCAATTATTATGCCATGTTCTAATGCATAATCTGCACATTTTTTGTATAATGCAATTGTGCAATCTCTTAATTTTTCAGCATATTCCTGACCTTTTCCCGGAAAATGTTTTTCTAAAACCTCTATACTCTTTTCATAAGAAATATTTTCATCATGATCACCAATTTCTGCCTTTGTGGAAGGTGTATAAATAGGTTCCGGCAGCTTGTCTGATTCCTTTAAGCCCTCAGGTAATTTTATTCCGCAAACTGTACCGTTTTGTTTGTAGCTTTCCCAGCCACTTCCTGTTATGTAACCACGAACAATACATTCGATTGGCAACATCTCTAACTTTTTGCACATCATACTATTTCCGTCAAATCTAGGTTGTCTGAAGAATTCAGGCATATCATTAACATCTACTGTAATCATATGATTTGGAAGAATATCTTCTGTCAAATCAAACCAGAATTTAGACATCTGAGTTAATACTGTTCCTTTTTTTGTAACATCATTATTTAAAATAACATCAAAACAGCTTATTCTGTCTGTTGCAACCATGATAAGGCTATCACCGTTATCATAAATTTCACGAACTTTTCCTTCTTTAATAGGCTTCAATTCATTTGTGCTCATTATACATACCTCTCTTTGCTTTTTTGTCTGCTCTTGTAATGCAATGCTAATATTGTGTTTATCATGCAAATTGCATCCTCATACATTATAGCATATTTTACTGACATAACAACGTAACTTTTCATCATATAGCTATATTTAAATTATTTTTCATTATGTCGCTTTATTTCATGACTTTTCATTATGCCACAACTTTTACATTATTTTCATTACACCACTATGTTTTCATGTTTTTTTCGCAAAATTTTCTTACTTAACACAAAAAAGAAGGCTAAATATTACATTTTTGTGATATGTAACACCTAAACCTTCTTTTTCAGTTTTAACATACCTTTAATATGCATATTACAGGCTTTCTTCGTTTTTCATACCTAAACGTACATCTATTTTATGAGCTATAATTAAATTCTTAACTAAAACTTCATTAAAACATACCCTATTCCTTGAGAGACACGCCTGTATTATTTTTGTAAATTAATTCTTCCCCTTAAAAAGAACCTCTTTACTCCCCACATATTGTGTTTTAGCATTAAAAAACGTTTTTATCAACATATTTATTTGATTTTATCATTTTTTAGCTAAATCTTAATGAATTGTTTCTTATTTGATATTATTAATTTTTTTCAATAATATATATTATCTTTTAATACTTCTTTCAACAATATCTACGATTTCTTCCAGACTCTTTTTTCCAAAAAAAATCTGCTCATCATTTATGATAATACAAGGAACACTCATAACATTATATTTATTCTTTAAATTCTCAAAATATTTTATATCATAAACTTCTGCTGTGATATTTTTTCCATAAGTCGCCATCTGCTGTACCGCTACAACCAATTCAGGACACATAGTGCAAGACAATGAAACCAGAATTTTAATGTCTAGCCTATCGTTGCCATTTATTTTAGATGTTTTATCAGCATTTTTGTTATCTAATTTCTGCTTTTTATTCTCATCTAGTTTATAATCTATATTCTGTATACGTTTTTTTATTTCTTCATCAATTCTTTGTCCCGGACCTGCTACATTATATAGCCCTAATACAAAAGAAGAAAACTCATGACCTCCAGGCACACCATGAAATGCTAATCCTGTATAATTATCATCTTCATCAAAAACTTTTACACATGGTATTCCCATATTTTTCTTCAATAAACTTTTTGTATTCTCTTTTTTAATAACATCATTTTGTCGTCCTTCTTTTATATCTGTATCGTTTTGTCGCTCTTCTTCAATAAATACGCCCTTATTCTCTTTATCATCCAATATTTTATTTTCATATTTAACAATAATCTTATCCGTCATCTGAGCAAGAGAATTAATATAATTTTCTAATTCATCAGAAACTTTTCTCTCATCAGTATATAGTTTTAATACAATAGATTTTTCCATTTTCGAAAATATAGTTTTTAGTCGGGAAATCATTTCGGGGTTAAAAATTTCATTTTGACCATCTAACACATACGAATCATCTTTTTTATTCTCTACTACTTTTAAGTCATTTCTTTTTATCTTTGGCTCTTTAGGATAAAGATTTGTCTTTTTTCTTGCAGCAGATACAAATTTTTCTAACTCTGTTGCTGCTAATGCCCCGTCACCTGTCGCCGTAACAACCTGACGTGACGGTTTAATACAAATATCTCCTGCAGCATAAAGCCCTTCCACACTACTTTTTTGTTCTTTATCAGTGATAATATAGCCATAATCATCTAACTTTGCCACATCTTTTACCAATTCTGTCTCCGGCTCATATCCTGCAAAAACAAAAACTCCAATGCTGTCTTTTTTATTTACTTGATATTCCGTCATCTTTCCTGTTTTATGATTTTTGTATCTTATATAATTAACCACACCATCACCTGACACTTCTTCTACAATTGTGTCTGTAATTACACTAATTTTTTCATGATTTCTAGCCTCATCTGCCACAGCCTTTGCACAAGTAAAGTCTTCCTCGCGAATTAAAATAGTAATATGGCTTGCATATTTTGTTAAAAACACACTTTCTTCTGCTGCAGCAAAACCACCACCTATTACAAAAACTTCTTTACCTGTGAAAAATTCACCATCACAAGTCGCACAATAAGCCACACCACGACCTTTAAATTCATTTTCACCTTTAAATCCAATCGTACGTGGACGCGCTCCAGTTGCTAGAAGCACACCAAGACATTTAAAATATCCCTTATCTGTATGAACAATTTTTACATCTTTATCTAATTCTAAATTAGTAGCTTTAGCAAGAACAAATTCAGTCCCAAAATATTCTGCCTGCTTATACATAACATCTGTCAGCTCTTTTCCACTACATACACTTACCCCCGGATAATTTACCACCTCATAGCTTATGGTAATCTGTCCTCCAAACTTTTCCTTTTCTAATAACAGAACTCTATATTTTGCTCTAGTAAGATAAATGGCGGCAGTCAAACCCGCCGGACCACCACCAATTATCACCACATCATATAAATCACTCATTATAACTGCCCCACTAAGTCCAATAACTACTTATATCTTCAACTAATTTTTAATCACCCTATTTAAAATCCGGTTAAATTTTTCAATCCTGTTATAATTGTCCAACCAAATCAAGACTAGGTTTCAATGTTTCCTCTCCTGGCTTCCAGTTAGCAGGACAAACCTGGTCTCCATGTGCATGTACAAACTGGCACGCTTGAACTTTTCGCAATAATTCTTCTGCATTACGTCCCACATTGCCTGCAGTAACTTCATATCCTACAATCTTTCCTTCAGGATTAATAATAAAAGTCCCCCTTTCAGCCAAACCATCTCCTTCAATCAATACCTCAAAGTCTCTTGAAATCTTATGAGTCGGATCTGCTAACATTGGATAATTAATCTTCTTTATTCTCTCTGATGCATCATGCCATGCTTTGTGAACAAAATGAGTATCCGTAGAAACAGAATAAATCTGACAACCTATTTTCTTAAACTCTTCATATTTTTCTGCCAAATCTTCTAATTCTGTCGGACAAATAAATGTAAAGTCAGCCGGATAAAAAAAGAATATATTCCACTTACCTAAAATATCTTCTTTAGATACCATTTTGAACTCATTTTCAAAAAATGCATAATTTTTAAAATCTGATATTTCTTTGTTAATTAATGACATGTTTTTACCTCTTTTCTTTTTTTGAGTATCACCTCTAATATCAGTTTGCCCTTAGAAATGCAAAAAATACACACTTCTAATAAAAAGCGTGTATTTTTTGCTAATTGTATTTATTTTTTACATTTATATATGATTTAAATATTTAAAAATCAATTATTTATCTACTGTCTGACCAACAACATGTGTTACCTCAAATGAAGAACCATCTCTGCTTATTGTAAACAATGTTCCACCCTGTTCACTAGGACTTGTATCATAATCTCCTGTTTTTAATCCGAATGTCCAACGAACACCACCATAAGACACACTTATTCCACATAAATGCTCATGTCCAAATGCAGCACTGTCGCCTCCAACTTCATTCATAATATCAAGCAATTCTGTAGGATTATCATAACATCCACTATATGTAAGCATGTTTCCATATTTAAATCCAACATCTCCACTTTGAACTGCTTCAATATCCTTACCAAGATAATATGTAATTGAATTTTTGTCCTTTTACGCCCTTTATGCACTCATTATCATGATTTCCATAAACAGGTGCCCATGGAATCCTGTAGCTTTACATCTCTGCCACTAACGCTTCAAGACTAGTACCATTGTCGTCAAATTCTCCAAAAATATTATCTCCTATCTCAATATTTGAAATTTGTCAATATATCTCTCCGATATATTTTGTTT
>CAYWUE010000050.1:0-13747 GCA_964461415.1 uncultured Eubacterium sp. | reverse complement strand
GACAAATTTCAAATATTGATAGAGGAGAAAATTATGATTGATTTAAATAAAACAAAAATTATTCTGGCATCAAATTCGCCAAGACGTAGTGACCTTCTAAAACAAGCCGGCTATGAATTCGAAATTCTCACATCAAACATTGAAGAAAATACATTAAAAACAAAACCTGATGAAGTTGTTAAGGATTTGTCCCTTCAAAAAGCAACAAATGTATTTAATGGCATTATGAAAGTTGTAAATTTATCTTTAGATGCCTATGAAGGAATTTCTTTATTAATCATTGGTGCCGATACAATTGTTTCAAAAAACGGAAATATTATGGGAAAACCAAGCGACTCTTTTCACGCCTTCAATATGATTAATTCATTACAAGGTGATGTACATCAGGTTTACACAGGTGTTAGTCTTATTTTTTATGATTTTCAAACTCAGAAAAAGAAAATACACTCATTCCACGATTGTACAGATGTTGAATTCTATCCTATGACAAGCGCTGAAATCAATTCTTACATTGCTACCGGCGATTGCTTTGATAAGGCAGGTAGTTATGGCATACAAGGACCTTTTGGAATTTTTGTCAAAAAAATCAATGGCGATTATAACAACGTAGTCGGTCTTCCTATTTCAAAACTCTACCGAGAAATATATAAACTATAAGAAAATTTCTGAATAATAATTTCTAATCTTTCACATACTATAATCATATACTTAATTTTTGATTCAGGGAAGGATTAACATGTACAAACATCTTAAATTTTTTCTTATTATCGGTTCTATTTTTACTGTAATCTCCGGTACTTTATTACATTTTGTTTATGAGTTATCAGGAAGAAATACCATTATCGGAATTTTTGCGCCCATCAACGAGAGTGTCTGGGAGCATTTGAAGTTATTGTTTTTTCCAATGTCTATTTGGATAATAATTGGATATTTTATTTTCAAAAGACAATTCAAAAGCTACATCCCATCGGCTATATTAGGTCTTATTTCAGGATTAATTCTTATTCCAATGTGGTTTTATACCTATACTTTCTTTACTTATAAACCTGTTTTATTTTTAGATATTGCAGCCTTTATTATCTCAGTGGCTCTCGCCTTTTTTATAATGAGCCATTTGATAAAAAACTACAATATCCCATATCTTACTCCAGCTTTAGGAATTTTGATATGGGATATCTTATTTGCGTTATTTATTATTTTCTCACTTTATCAACCGAATTTCTCGTTATTTATAAGTTATTAATTCATACTTTCATTATTTATAAATTGTTAGTTCATTCCTTTTTCAACATTTACAAATTACTAATTCATTCCTTTTTCAACATTTACAAATTACTAATTCATTCACATTTTCTGCCATACGAATACCAATATAATATTCCAGTACCACATCCTCCAATTATATTACCAATTGTGGCAGTCAATAAATTTTTAACAAGAAAATTAAACCATGTTAATCCTGTTACATCTAATCCTAGATTACCATAGGCCATCTTAGAAAAAATTCCACCGGTAATATAACTCATATTAGCTACGCTATGCTCAAATCCACAGATTACAAAAACCATAATCGGAAGGAATAATGCTATAATCTTTCCACTTACTGTTTTTGAACATAATGTCATCATTACTGCTACGCAAACCAGAATGTTACATAGAATCGCTCTAAAGAATATATCCTGAACACTCAAATTACATTTTGTTGTCGCTATAGAAATAACGGTTTTTGCCACATTTTTATCAAACATCGAATAAATATTTCCCAATGTGAAGAAACCTGTTACAAATATTGAACCTGCAAAATTTCCAAGATATACAACTACCCAGTTCTTTAACATTCCTGATAATGTGATTTTTTTTGCCATAACTGGCATTATTAGCAGGTTATTTCCTGTGAATAATTCTGTGCCATTGATAATTACCATAGCAAGTCCTGCCGGAAATACCAATGAGGTTATTATTTTTGCTACTGATGAATTTGTTACTGCTGCAGAAGCTATTGTAGCTGCCGTTCCTGCCATTGCTATAAACATTCCTGCCATAAATGCTAAAACAAACATTCTTCCTAATGGCATTGATATCTTATTTTTTCCACCTTCAATATAATTATTTGTTGCTTCTTTTATTGTTATCATTCATTTGTACCTTCCAAGTCAATTTTTTACCCGAAGAATTATGATACTACATTTGAAGCATTTCGTAAATGATTTTTATTATATAATTTTCAATATAATTTATGGCTAGTATAATTTATGATATAATTTTCGCATTTTATTATTTATTTTTCGCATGAATTTCCACACCACTTATAATTTCTTATAATTCGAATATATCTACACAATTTCACTAATTCATTATTCCTAATCACTCATCTTATCTTTTATAACTTTTACAATCTGAATAATAAATGTCGGTATAAATGCCAAAACAATGATTTCAGCTATGTTAATTGCTGAAATGTCTGCAATATTAAACACATCATGTAATCCTGATACAAACCATACAATCCCAATAAATACCATTCCTGCAAAAAATGCCATTATTTCATAAACATTCGTTTTTAATTTTAATCTAAAAATACTTTCTTTTCCACGACAGTTAATTCCATG
This sequence comes from uncultured Eubacterium sp., assembly GCA_964461415.1. Lineage (GTDB taxonomy): Bacteria > Bacillota > Clostridia > Lachnospirales > Lachnospiraceae > Eubacterium_G. Next base: position 11,138 of record CAYWUE010000050.1, on the reverse strand, counting down.
GAATAGTCTTGCAATCGTTAATATTGAAAATGCCATAGTAGATGCAAGCATACTGTTATGATTTTTTCCCAGTCCCACATAATATCCTGTCATTGTAGCAACTGCTATCAATCCTCCCTGCAGCATTACACTCAAAATAAAGTCTTTTGTCAAAATACTTTCTTTCGGATTTCTCGGTTTTTCTTTTAATAATGATTCATCAGGTATTTCCATACCTATCGCTATAGCCGGCAATGAGTCAGTAAGCAAATTCATAAACAATAAATGCACTGCTGTAAATGGCATTTCTATTCCAGCTATTGAAGCATAAAGTACACTTAAAATCCCTGCCATGTTGCCTGACAAAAGATATAATATTGCATTCTTTATGTTTCTATATACATTTCTTCCATTAGATACAGCCTTTATGATTGTAGCAAAATTATCATCAGACAATATCATTGACGATGCATCCTTTGAAACCTCAGTTCCTGTTATTCCCATAGCTACACCAATATCGGCCTTCTTTAGTGCCGGTGCATCGTTTACACCGTCACCTGTCATTGATACAATATTTCCATGTTTTTGCCATGCTTCAACTATTCTTATTTTATTTTCCGGAGAAACTCTTGCATAAACAGAAATTTTGTCTATATTGTCATACAACTCTTCATCTGACATAGCATCTAGTTCTAAACCTGTTACAGCTATATCTCCATCTTCAAATATGCCAATTTCCTTAGCAATGGCAATAGCTGTAATCTTATGGTCACCTGTAATCATTACTGTTTTTATTCCTGCCTGTTTTGCCTTTCTTACAGCATCTATGGATTCTTCTCTTGGTGGATCAATCATTGCAATTAATCCAAGGAATACATAATTGTTTTCCGTTTCAATACTTAGTTCTTCATTTGTTTCCTTATAAGCAAATGCCAAAACTCTAAGCCCTTGTTTTGAAAATTCTTCATTTTGTTTTATTATTTTATTTTTTTCTTCATCTGTAAAATTTTTAATTTCATCATTAAATCTAACTTTTAGACAACGGTCTAATAAGACATCAACTGCTCCCTTTGTGAGCACAGTATCTTTGCCATGAAGTTTACATTTAATGCTCATTAATTTTCTATCTGAATCAAATGGTATTTCTTCAATACGCTTAATTTGCTGACGAATGTCTTCTTCATACAAATTTATGTTCTCATTTTCTGTCTTTACTTTTCTATACATTTCAAGCAATGCATATTCCGTAGGGTCACCTATCCCTTTACCATCTACGATTGTAGAATCATTACTTAATATAGCATTATAGAGTAAATATCTGTGAGACTGTTTTTTTATATCTATTTCCTCAGGTTCTAATATTTCATCATTAATATAAACCTTTTTTACTGTCATTTTATTTTGAGTTAATGTTCCTGTCTTATCTGAACAAATAACTGACACACATCCTAAACTTTCTACAGCCTTTAAATCCTTTATAATAGCATTTTGTGTAGCCATTTTTTGAGTTCCAATTGCCTGCACTATAGTTACAATAGAACCTAAAGCTTCAGGAATTGCCGCAACTGCCAATGCTACCGCAAACATTATCGAATCTATGAGAGTGTTATTTCCTCTCAAAAAGCAAAGTCCAAATACTATCGCTGAAATAATCATAATCCCTATAGCGAGTCTGCCGCTAAACTGGTCCAGGCTTTTTTGTAGCGGCGTCTTTCTGTCTTTTGTCTGATTCATAAGTCCGGCTATTTTTCCGATTTCTGTATTCATTCCTGTAGCTGTAACCAAAACTACTGCTCTGCCATAAACCACCAGACTTCCTGAATAAACCATATTTACTCTGTCACCTAAAGGAACATCCCCATCTAATACTACATCTCTTTTTTCAACATTTGTTGATTCTCCTGTAAGAGAACTTTCATTAACCTGCAATGAATAATTTTCTATTATTCTTCCATCTGCAACAATAAGGTCTCCTGCTTCTAACACCAAAATGTCTCCTGGTACTATATCCTTTGATGCAACCTGTATCTTCTTACCATTTCTTATAACCTTAGCACTTGGACTGGATAATTGTTTTAGCCCCTCTAAGGATTTTTCTGCCTTAACATGCTGAACTGTTCCTAATATGCTATTCAAAATAAGAACTGCAATAATTACTATTGTGCTTTCCATGCTATCTGAAAAAGCTGAAATTGTTGCTGCTATTAAAAGTATAACAACCAACAAATCACAAAACTGACTTAAAAAAACCTGAAAAATATTTTGTTTTTTTTCTTCTTCTAATAGATTTTCTCCCACTCTTTCTCTTATTTTGGATACATCTTTATCGCTCAGACCCGAATTTGTTACACCAAACATATCTTTAATATGGTCTGTTTCCATTTTCCAATATTCCTTCATAATGAATCTCCTCTTTATTTATTATTGAACTAAATGACGCATATTGTACTTTAGATAGAAATTTATGCGAATTCATAAATACCTTTCTGTAAACTTCGTATCTTAATCAAAGTGTTTTTATATAATAGTAAATTCAAAGAATTTTCTGTTATATAAAAAACGAGACTTTTATCGCATCAAAATAAATGCGATAAAAGTCTCGTTCCTATTTCAATATACTTCCCGGTTTTTTCAAACGTGATGACGAAAAGCATAACAATCTTTCGACTGCGAACTACTCCCTAATATCATACATAATTTAAGTTCTGACTTAGCAGTTATCAATTTAAAATTATCCTAACATAGCAAAATTTATTTTTCAAGCCAATTTTTTATTCTTTTCCTTCAAAATACTCTGCTGTTTCATCAGGAATTTCATCCAAGTCATCTCCAACATCAATTACATTAGGCTGTTTTCTATATAAAATATCATACATTACAGGAACAATATACAATGTCATCAAGGTTGAATATAGTAATCCAAATGCTACTACTATAGCCATACTCTTTTGTATTGCATTACCTGCATCCTGCGAAAATACCATTACACTCATTGACAAAATCGTTGTAAGTGCTGTCATAAGTATAGGACGCATTCTTGTTTTGCCTGTAGCAACAAGTGCTGTTCGCTTATCAAGTCCTTCTAATCTTAATTTATTAACATAATCCACAAACACTATACCATTATTTACAACAGTTCCCATAAGAATCATGAATCCCATAAGTGCCATAGCTGAAATTGTACGGTCAAAAATAATGAGACCTATCATTCCTCCTGTAAATGCCAACGGAATTGTAAAGAATATGATAAATGGTGACAACAGACTCTGGAACTGTGCAACCATAATCAGATAAACAAGCACTGCTCCTAAAAGTATAGCTTGAAGCATCTGCCAAACCATATCCATTACCTGGTCTGACTCACCTCCAATTTCTATTGTATATCCATCTGGAGTTTTATATCCATCTAGTTTATCTTCTAATTCTCTAGACATTAATGTTGCATTATATCCATCTTTTACTTCTGCTGTAACTGATAGATACTGCGTCATATTTTTTCTTGAAATAGTATTAACGCTATCCTCAATATCCATTGAAGCAAAATCTGATAACTTATATTCTTTTTTGACTTCAGTTCCTGAATCGTCATAGGATGAAGCTGTAATCTTTGTTTTCATAAGATTTTCATAAGTCAATTCATCTGTTTCATCAACAATTTTAACCCCTACATCTGTATCATCTATAGACAAAGTAACTGAATCTTTGTCCGTTGTGGCACGACTTGCAAGTTGTTGATAAATCTGAGCAACTGTAAGACCTTTTGCAGCAGCTTTATTTTTGTCAATTTTTATATGAATCTGCTTATCTTTTTCTTCGATTCCGTTGGTAACTTCATCTGTACCGTCAATTGATTTCATTATGTCCATTACATCTTCACTGATATCTATCAATTTACTCTGGTCTTTTCCATATATATTAACTTCAAGCCCTCCAGACATCATGCTTTCCATATCACCAAGTGCAGATGAACTTACATTAAATTCCTTACATTCAATATCTTTAGTATTATTCTCTATCTCTTTAATTATCTTTTTAAACTGTTTTGTAGTCTTTACATCATCTTCTGTAATTATGCTAAAAGTAAAATTTGTATAATTGTCTGTTGAGCTTCCCATAGATAGCATGGCAGCTCCTGTATTACCATCCATTGCACCAACCTTTGATACACCATCTACACTTTGAATCCTATCCATAACCTGATTTGCTGTATCATATGCTTCTTCTTTATCTATTGTATTTTCAAAAGATAATGATGCAGAAATCTGATTGCTTTCCATATCATCTAGTAATACCAGACCTGTGCTAAACACTTTTACTACACATACGACCAACAAAAGTACTGAAATTCCGATTGGAATCAGTTTATGATTAAGGCAATATTCTAATGATTTTGCATATTTATCCTTAACCTTGTCAAAGAACTTGTGTTTTTGCTCTTTTGTATTTTTTAATACAACTGATGAAATTGTAGGAACAACTGTCAAAGCTACAATAAGCGAAGCAATCAATGAATATGATATTGTAAATGCAAACGGTATCATAAGCTGACTAACTGTTCCTGTCGTATATACCATAGGCAAAAATACACAAATTGTTGTAAGTGTTGAAGCAATAATAGCTCCTGACACCTGTTTTGCTCCCTGTACTGCGGCTCTGCCTGCAGATATTCCCCTGTTTCTTAATCTATATATATTCTCGATAACAACAATAGAGTTATCAACTAACATACCAATTCCAAGACAAAGTCCTGCTAAGGACATTACATTCAATGTGATATTTGTAAAATACATAATTATAATTGCAAAAAGTACACTAAACGGAATACTAAAAGCAACTACAAGAGTAGGTTTCACATCTTTTAAGAACAACGCAAGAACAATAATAGCAAGAATTGCACCCATAATAATGCTTGATAATATACTGTCTATTATTATATTAATATAATCACCCTGATCCATTAATGTAGTAATTGAAAGTCCCGGATATTCTTCTTCTAATTCCTTAAACGATTCCTTCAAATTAGTTGAAACAGTGCTCGTACTTGCTGTACTAGCTTTGTATGCTGTTAATAATAATGCATCCTTTCCATTAATCTTCGCATAGGAATCTCCACTATTGTCAATAGTAACAATCTCTGCAACATCACTTAACTTAATATTTCCAATCCCTTTAACCTTAGTCAAAACCATTTCCTTTAGTTCATCAGCACTGGTATAATTCTCACCAACTTTTACAAGCCACTGATTATCATCTTTGTCATCAATATAACCGGCTGGCATAGAAAAGTTCTGTGCAGTAATTAGCTGAGATAATGTTTCAAGGCTCAAAAGAGCATCTATATTAGAATTTTCGATAGCTGCTTTTCTAGAATTTTCAAGGTCACTCTCTGACTTTTCAAGTTCTTCTTTAGCTGTAGCAATTTTTTCCTGAGCTGCTGACATTTGCGCATCGCCAGAGCCAAATCCTGCCGCAGCTTCATAGCTGCCTTCCTGCACCTTTACATAGGCATTATCTATATCTTTCATCTGCTTATTAATAGTTTCCACCATTTTTTCAGCAGCAACGATTTCTGTATTTAAATTTGCCAGTTCAGTCTCAATCTGAGGAATTCTTACTTCAACTATATTATATATCTGGTTCAATGAATCAATTGTTAGTGTTTTCGCCTTTTCTTCCTGTCCCATCTTTGTAAGAAATGTTTTGAATCCTTCTAAATCCTTTGGATTGTCTATGGCATCTTTTACACTTGAAGGAATATTAACATCCATCTGTTTTGCCATCTCTTTATACTGTTTATTAAGAGATGAAAAGGTATTATCAATTTCCTTATAATTTTCTTCTATTTTATTATCTTTATAAACCTTTTTTTCAGCTTCTAAGGCTGATTTGCTTGCTATTAAGCTATTCAATGAAGCCTCATAGGCTGCTTTTGTAGCTTTTGCATCAACCAGCTTTGAATCAGACTCAGCTAACTGCTTATTTGTGTCAGACTTTTTGTCTTCCAAATTTTCTTTCTGCTTTGCAATTTCTGTTTCTGCTTTATTAAGCTTCTCCTTTGCTTCACTAATCTGCTTATCAGCATCTGATAGTTTACTATTAGTTTTTTCAAGAATTTTGTTGTTAATTTTATCTATTTTATCCTGGTTTAATCGCACTTCGATAGTATCCTCAACACTACCTATAACAGATACACTTGCGACACCATCCTGTCTTTCTATGTAAGGTTCAACTACCTCTTTAGAGAATTTTGTCAAATCCTTTATATCTTTTCCTTCATAATCTACACCTGCATACATGGTTGCCATCATATCCATGCTTATTTCCATAGTGTTAGGTTTTCCACATCCATCCGGCAAATCTACGCTATCTAGCGCATTAGATACTCTTACTAATGCAGAATCCATATCCGTATCATCTGAAAATTCTAACATAACCATGCCATAGTTTTCTGATGATGTGCTCACAACATTTTTTACACCACTTAATACACCTAATGCATTTTCCATAGGCTTTGTAATATCATTTTCCACTTTTTCAGGTGATGCCCCCGGCTCTGTTGTAACTACAACCAGATACGGCACTTCCAAATCCGGCATAAGATCTGTTTGCATCTTGCTCAAACTGACTCCGCCTATAACTAAAACTACAATTACTGCCACTAATACAAAAAATGGCTTTTTAACACAAAATTTACTCATCTGTCTTATCCTTTTCTATCTTTATTGTTATTAGAAATTCTAAACTACTTCCAATTTCGCAAGTTTTTCTATTTTTCTTAATTTTTTCCAATCGATTTCTAACTTTAAATACTATATATGTCGTTCTTTTATCAGTAATGTTAAAATTTTGTAAACTCGGTCTAGAAAATCTTTCTCAATATAGATTATTATCAAACTGCTTTAAATATATTTTCTAAGCATACTATTCAGGTATACTGTCTCTTAGACACAAAGCTCCCCATCCTGCCTGTTTATTAGGCCATCTATAATAACCTTCTAGATGTTTTGCTCCCTTTATTAGATACGCCTTTAGTTTTTCTCCATAAAGATATGGGTCATTTTTTCTAACAATTCCCCATTCCATCATAAGTGCAGCACTTCCTGTCACAAAAGGTGTTGCCATTGAAGTTCCGCTTAATATACTTCTTCCTCCATTAACAGATGCCGAACTTATATTTACTCCGGGAGCTACTATATCCGGTTTTATCTGATTGTTTTCTCTGGTAAATCCTCTTCCTGAAAATGGTGCAACTTCCCCTGTATAACTATTATAAGCACCTACAGACACCGCCTTGTCAGTAGCCGAAGGAATCGTCAGTGTAATTTCAGGGTCAGGTCTTAAAAAGCCTGTATTTAAATTTATTGACCTATTACCCGGAAGCCACATATCATATCGTCCTACTACCACATGCTCGGGAATTATTCTAATAGTCCATATACCAAAATCAACATAAAGGTTAATCGGTATCATATCTATGTATATCTCCTGATATCTGCTATAAGGTTTTGGTGTTCCATAATAAATATAGACATTTGTACTTTCTAATACAAATTGACTTAGATTGCCATTTGCTTCCCTAATCAAAGGCGTTTTCTGACCTGAAGGCGATTCGATTTGTATAAGAAAACCATCCACATAATCCTTCCAAATCTGTACACTAACCGATTTTTGATAAGATGATATTTCCAGTTCCACATTCTGATTAGAATTTGCATAGCCAGAGGTATGCCCTCTGCCATCCCCCTCGTTGCCTGTACCAATTTGTACAGAAATCACATTACCATCTACAACCGAATTAATATATGACGAAAGAATACTTGTTCCATCATGTGAGCCATAAGTATTTCCAAAACTAATATTTAAGGCTATAGGCATATTATAGGAATTACCATTTTTCACAATAAAATCTATAGCTTCCATAAGTTGGGTGGTTCTTGGAAATGAATTTTCATTAGAAGATGCCATTTTTACCACAATTAATCTGCTTTTTGTTGCAATGCCAAGATTATTTTTTTTATTTTCAGCAAAATTTCCCGCTGCTATTCCAGCTACATGTGTTCCATGACCTGATATATCTCTTGAGTTTACTAATTCATATGGATTATTTAATTTTAGCGCCATATTTATATTCGTTTCATCAAAAACCTTATCTTCCACCTGGTCCCACAGCTTTAATATTCGAGTTGTACCATCCTGATTTCTAAATATATCATTAGTGTAGTCTATACCGCTGTCAGCTATACCTACAATTACTCCTTCTCCAAAAAGTCCCATATCATTTTCAAAAAAATAATCCTGTTGAAGTGGATTTATACAGGAAGCTCTCTTTCCTTCTATCACTGCATACTCTAATCTTTTAGGTTTTTCAACAAAAATAATATTCTTAAAATTTGCTATTTCATCAACCATATTTTTTGGTGCTCTTATAATTCCATAACCGTTTGATAATTTTCTAACAATAATGTCAGGATTATTACTTAAATCTTCCAAATTTCCCTGATACCTGATAATAAGCTCCCATTGATTGTCATCTATTCCAACTGATAATTCCTGCGATTTTTTAAGTTCATCTTCTGGAATGTTAAGTGCCAGATTTAGCGTATTATCTATTTTTTCATTCATAAAAAAGCCCCAAATATACTTTCTTAAAAGAAAATATATTTGAGGTTTTATTTTTTTATACTATTATTTTACAATGCAATACCATCAATCTTTTTAATTTCTTCCTCTGAGAAATATGTATTTTCTATAGCTTTAATATTATCAAGTATCTGTGATGCCTTAGATGCACCTATTAATACACTTGTAACTATTCCATCTTTCAAAATCCAGCTAAGTGCCATTTCAGCTAATGTCTGATTTCTTTTTTTTGCCATTTCATTTAAAGCTCTGACCTTATCCAAACGCTCATTAGTTAGATTTCCAGCATTTAAGAAACGACCATCAGTATTTACACGACTGTCTTTTGGAATAGCATTAAGATATCTGTCAGTCAAAATGCCCTGGTCAAGTGGCGAAAAAGCTATAATTCCTTTTTCAAGATTCTTTGATGTCTCTTTTAATCCATTATGCTCTATGGTTCTGTTAAAAATAGAATAGCTATTCTGATTGATTATAAATGGTACTTTCAAATCTTCAAGTATCTGTGATGCCTTTGCCATAGTTTCACCATCGTAATTTGAAAGTCCCACATATAATGCCTTTCCACTGTTTACAATAGATGCTAATGCTCCCATTGTTTCTTCTAATGGCGTCTCCTTATCCATTCTGTGATGGTAAAAAATATCAACATAATCAACTCCCATCCTTTTTAGACTCTGGTCAAGGCTTGAAATAAGATATTTTCGACTTCCCCCATCTCCATAAGGTCCATCCCACATACCATAACCTGCTTTTGTACTGATAATAAGCTCATCACGATATGATAGCATTTCCTCTTTTAAGATTCTTCCAAGATTTGTTTCTGCCGCTCCGGCCTGCGGACCGTAATTATTTGCCAAATCAAAATGAGTGATTCCATTGTCAAAAGCCGTATAGCACATATTTTTCATATTTTCATAAACCGATGTACTTCCGAAATTGTGCCAAAATCCGAGGGATACTGCCGGTAATTTCAAACCACTTTTTCCAACTCTGTTATATTTCATTTTTTTATAGCGCATGTTGTCTGCCTGATACATATATTTCCTCCCCTATGCATTTTAAAATTGTATTTTCACATAGATAATACTTTATTGGTAAAATCCACTTAATTTTATTTTGTGCTGAATAATCACAGTCTAAATTCCTAATAAATTTTATTTATTTCAAAAATCCGTTTACTATTTGTTCTTCTGCTTCAGCTTCTGTCAAACCTAGAGTCTGTAACTTAATAAGCTGCTCTCCTGCAATTTTTCCGATTGCTGCTTCATGTATAAGTGACGCTTCAAGGTCATTTGCTGTAATTTCCGGAATCGCACTAATTTTTGCATTATCCATAATTATTGCATCACATTCTGAATGTCCACTACATTTTGCATTACCATTGATTACAGAATAAAATGCCTGCTTTGAATCATCTCTTGCAACAGAACGTGAAATAACATTTGCACTAGAACCATCTCCATCCATGTCCACTTCAAATCTGGTTGTGGCATTCTGCTTTCCATGAGTCATCAATCTTTCAGTAATGACAATTTTTGCATCTTTATCTAATTTTCCTTTTGTCACTCTATCTGTGGAATCTATTCCCTTAATCTGTACAGTTTCCATTTCTAAGTAACCACCCTCTTCAATATTTACAATTGTTGTAGGGTTCATTACATTTTCGCCATTGCCATCGCCTTTTCCATAATGTTTTTCAACATATTTTACTCTGGCATTTTTTCCAACATAAAAAGTGTGTATTCCATCATGTCTTGAACGCTTGTCACCACTGTTGTGTATTCCACAGCCTGCAACAATAAGAACGTCCGCTCCCTCACCTATGTGAAAATCATTGTATACACATTCTTCTAAGCCTGTCTTACTTATGACAACAGGAATATGCACACTTTCATTCTTTGTGCCAGGTTTTACATATATATCTATACCGTCCTTGTCTTCTTTTGTTACTATATCTATATTTGCAGTAGTGTTTCTACTGTCTTTTTGGCTATTTGCTCTTATATTATAAGCTCCTGCAGGAATCTCATGCAAACCTGTAAGCTGCTCAAATAATTCCATCTGTATTTTGTCCATAACAATCTCCATTTCATTATGATAATGTCTTTTTATTGCCTTATCTTACTCTTAATTTATTTTCCATAAATACTATGCCTGTAATTTTTTACATATACTATTTTGATTTGTATCAAGGACCATCGGCAAAATCTCATCCTTAGTTCCATGAGCCTTTATCAATCCGTCAGCTAATAAAACAATATCATCTGCTATATTTAAAATTCTTTCCTGATGAGAAATAATAAGGATAGAATTATTATTTTCCTGCTGCATTTTTTCAAATACTTTTATCAAACTGTTAAAGCTCCATAAATCTATTCCCGCTTCCGGTTCATCAAAAACTGAAAGCTCTGTTCCTCTTGCAATAATAGTTGCAATTTCGATTCTCTTTAATTCTCCACCCGAAAGACTTGCATCAACCTCTCTGTTAATATAATCCCTAGCACAAAGTCCCACTT
>CAYWUE010000049.1:0-13895 GCA_964461415.1 uncultured Eubacterium sp. | reverse complement strand
TAGTATACAGGTAAATCCACGTTGTTACAAATGTGAGGTCACTTCATATTATCTATTACGAAAGAAAAATGTATGCTATTTTCTGATGTAACTGAATCACTGTGTTCAGTGCATTTGCTAAAATACACGAGTGAGTTTTTTGTAAGATTATCTTTTTGCCCGTTGTAATCATTTACAAAACATCCATAGGTAACAAGTGTAAATTCATAGAAATCTTCATGTCGATGCAACACTGTATCCTCATCTTAATATAAGAAGGCTATGTTGTTTTCTGAATTATATATATAATTGCTAAAAAAGTGAGATGTGATTTTTTTTCGATTTTCCATTTTTAGTACTCCTTTGTGTATAAATTGTTCTAACTTTGCTAAATAAATTTTTTCTTTTAATTTATTTTTATAAAAACATAAAATATGAAAGAATATATAATATATCTACATATTATTATTATTATTATTATTATTATTATTATTATCGGTACCGTAATTAAGAATATAATATATCTTATAATATTTAGTTAAAAAATAAAATAAAAAATCGACAATGCAAAAAAAACTTAAATAAAGAATTAAGTGAAGGTATTTTATTGCTTGAAAAATATGGATTTATTTCTATAAAAAACACAGGTTTTACTATTAATGCCACTAGCTAAAGGCGATGGAATGGAGGGTAATATGAAAAAATACCATTTGATTTGTAATTCACACATTGATCCGGTATGGATGTGGGACTGGCAGGAAGGATTAGGAGAGGCGATTTCTACATTCTATCAAGCGGAACAATTTTGTAGAGAATATGATTTTATATTTAATCATAATGAAGCTGTTTTGTATGAATTTATACAAGAAAAAGATCCTGAATTATTCGAAAATATAAAGAAGCAGGTAAAAAATAGAAAATGGCATATCATGGGAGGATGGTATTTACAGCCGGATTGTAATTTGCCATCAGGAGAAGCATTCGTCAGACAAATTGAACTAGGAAGAAAATATTTTAAGGAAAATTTTGATGAAAGACCTACTACAGCTATTAATTTTGACAGTTTTGGACATTCTGTTGGATTGGTACAAATATTAAAAAAATGTGGATATGATTCATATATGTTTTGCAGACCAATGCCGGAAATGGTAAAGCTTCCACATCATCAGTTCTGGTGGGAAGGAAAAGATGGCAGCAAAATCAAGGCGATACGAGTGGAAGATGACAGCATATATTGCAGCGGATTTGGTACTGCAGTAAAAGATATAAAACGTAAAGCAAAGGTCTTTGACAATGATGAAGTTGGAGCAGCACTTTGGGGTGTAGGTAATCATGGAGGACTTCCTTCAAGAAAAGATTTGGAAGAAGTAAAGGAATACATTGAAAATTCAGATATTGAGGTAGTACATAGTACAACAGAACAGTATTTTGAAGAAGTAGAACCAAAGGTAAGTTATAATAAATCATTGCAACCATGTCTTGTTGGGGCATATACATCATTAAGTAGTATAAAGCAAAAAAATATAGAGCTAGAAAGCAGATTGTTTACTACTGAAAAATTGTGTGCATATGCGGCATTAAATGGTCTGTATAAAGAAAATAAATCTGCTTTTGATGAGGCGAAAAAGGCGCTGGCATCCTTAGAATTTCATGATATTCTTTCCGGTACATGTACAGCTGAAGGTGAAAAGAGCACTATTAGAAAGGCTGATTATGCACTAGAACTGTTACAGAAGGAATTTGATAAAGCATTTTTTGCAATTTGTTCAAATTTTGAAAAAGCAGGTGGCGGAGAGTTTCCAATTTTTATCTTAAACACACAACCGTATGAGAGAGACGTTGTATGCGAAACAGAAATTTTAATTCTGAATGCTATTGTATCAGATACAGAACAATATACGATACGAGCATTTCAGAATAATAAAGAAATACCTGCACAGTGCATAAAGGAACAGTCTAACATTAACTATGACAGAAGAAAGAGAATTGCATATCGATGTCAATTAAATGCTATGTCTGTCAGTCGAGTTGATTTTAGAATTGAAGTTACAAAAAAGGAGAGTTTGAAGGAAACTAAAGGTGATGAGATTCTATTTGAAGATAGTATCAAGAAAGTTATAATTAATAGAAAAACAGGCCTTCTTGACAATTATATAATTGATGGAAAAGAAATGATTAAAGGGGGAGCATTTGAACCAATTATGCTTGAAGATAATGCAGACCCATGGGGATGGTATATGGACAAAATTGGCAAAAATCCAATACCATTTAAGTTGTCAGAATGTAAGAAGGGTCCATTTGAAAATTTGGTAAATGTTAATATTATTGAAGATGGAGATGTATTAACAGAAGTGGAAAGTCTGTTTGAACAGGGAAGCAGTTATGTAAGAATTTCATATAAAATATACAAAGATATGCCTTACATAGATGTTAGAGTTAATGTTCTTTGGAATGAACAACAAAAGGCTTTAAAAATTAAAATACCATCTGCAATTGATGGAGAATTCATAGGTCAGATACCGTTTGGAACAGATTCTTTTGAAAAAAAAGGTAATGAAATTACAGCTCACAGATTTGTAGGAATCAGTGAAAATAATAAAACATTAGCATTGTATAATAATTGTACATATGGATTTTCTGCCAGTGAAAATGATGTGTATGTTACATTGCTTAGAGGTGTAGCACATTGTGCACATCCGATTGATAGTCAACCATTGATTAAGCGTAATATTTTTATACCATATGCAGAACAAGGGAAACATATTTTTAATTTTAGATTATCTTATGACAAAAATACAGAATTAGAAAATAATGCCTGGGAATTTGTAAATGGTGCATATTCATTAAACTATTTTCCACATGGTATAGGCAAAGCAGAATGGAATAATTTAGAAATAACTAATAAAGCAATTTCTTTATCAGCATTTTATTTAGATAGTGATGACTATATTATTAGATTAGTGAATAATAATGATAACAAACAATGTACAAAAATCATAATTAACAAATGTTGTGATGAAGTTGAATTTGGCCAGTATGAAGTAAAGACTTTCAGATTCGACGGAAAAAAATTAGAAGAAATGGAAATTTGGGTATAGATATTAATTTTAGAGTTTTTAAGTGTTTTGTAAATAACTATAAATCTATTTGAGCGTTTTATTTGAGTATTTCGAAAATGAATAAATAGTTTTCTGAGAGAGGATGGTAGATTAATATGAAATATAATATTAAAACTAAGTTAATTGCAGTCACAACTGCATTGTCAATGATGGCAGGTATGACGGGAATTTTATCGTCGGATTATACAGTTAATGCAGCTACTCCAAAGATGAGCAAAAAATCAATAAGCATAGTTGCAACAAAAACTGTTCAGTTAAAAGTGCTTAATAACAGCAAAAAAGTAAAATGGTCAACATCTAACAAAAAAATTGCAACAGTTTCAAAGAAAGGTCTTGTAAAAGGAAAGAAGGCTGGAAAAGCTACAATTACAGCAAAGGTTGGAAAGAAAAAATACAAATGTACTGTTAATGTTAAAACAGGACTTAATGCCACACAGAAAAGTCTTAAGATCGGAGATACATATACGTTAAAACTTTTGGGAAACTCTAAAAAGGTAAAATGGAGTTCATCAAAGAATAGCGTGGTTTCGGTTAATTCTAAAGGAAAGATTAAAGCGTTAAAAGAAGGAAAAGTAACAATTATGGCAAAAGTAGGAAGAAGTAAATATAAGTGTATGGTAACAGTTGCGAAGAATAATACTACAAAATCTGAAACAACAAAACTTCAGCCTTCTACTCCGACAGATACAGTCAAAAAGGAGATATTAACTATTACAGGACCTACAGGAACAGTAAGAGGTTATAGTGATTCAGTGTATAGTTATTTAAATGCAAAGGACGCTTATTCTCCAGATTATGCAGAGGTAATAACACAGGGACAGGTAGAAAAATCTCAGAAAGATATTGATATAACCTGGACATGCAATATTGATGGTGTTACAAAATATATAGTAGAATATGCTACAAAAGCTGATTATTCTGATGCAATCGAAGTTGAAACTACTTCAGAGAAAGTTTCACTTAGAAACTTATATAAAGCTACAACGTATTACACACGTGTAAGAGCATATGTGGGTGATAAGCAGGTAAAAAATGCAACTGGAACATTTAATACAACAGAAGATGGACCACGTTTAATGACAATAGATAGTTTGTATAATGTACGAGATATTGGTGGATATATGACTGAATCGGGCAAGAGAACTCTTCAAGGACTTATTTTCAGAGGTTCAGAGATGGAAAGTAAAGAAGGGCATGGTATCAATATTTCAGAGGCTGGAAAGAAATTTATGAGTGAAGTTTTAGGCATTAAGCACGATATGGACTTAAGAGCAGAGTCTTCATCAACTGTAACAGAAAGCCCAATTCCTGGAGCAAGCAAGATTCATTATTCAATAGATGGATATACAAGTGCATTTACTCAAAAAGAATCATATCGTAAGATATTTTCAGCATTGGCAGATGAAGAAAATTATCCGGTATATATTCACTGTTGGGGTGGTGCGGATAGAACTGGAACAGTTTGTTATTTGATTAATGCGCTTTGTGGTGTAGATGAAAAAGATTTATATTGTGATTACGGATTAACGTCATGGTCTATATTTGGTTATAGAGACCGTGATTATGATGCATATGATTTTAAAAAATTTGAAAAGCGATTTAAAGAGTTTGAAGGTAGTACATTATCAGAGAAAGCTAAGAATTATATGTTGTCTATAGGTGTTACAGAAACTGAAATAGCTAATATTAAGGCTATAATGTTTGGAGAACCCACACAGATTTCAGCTACTGTACAACAGACTTTTGATGCAGATACTGAAACAAAACTAGATATAACAATAAGTGGAAAAGCTGTAATAAGTAAGGTTACTTTAAATGGTAGTGAAGTGAAATATACTAAAACAAGTAAAGGGATTTCGGTAGATAAATCTAATATACCAACAGAAATAAAAAATAATGATGTTGTGTCAGGCGTTATATTTCTAGAAAATGGTAATTCTGTTAACTTTAGCTTTAAATATGTACAGATTGCAAAACTGACAGATTATATGTTTTCAGAAACAGGAATTATTACATTGAATAGCGAAAAAACAAGTGTTATTAGCGATAATGTGTTAGGCTATGGAAATCAGATTCGAATTGATATGAAGTCCACAGATGCACAACCCGGAATTGGAGGTATATATGTTACTATTGGAAGCTATGGTATATTGCTTCGAGGTGGTGAAGTAAGAATTGTAAGTACTACGGATGGAAATATATTTAAGGAAGTAAAACGATATACAGGAATGAGCTTTGAATCAGATGGATATGAAGGTAATGGCGGATATTTGATTATAAGTGTGAATATTTCAGGTGAGACTCCAGTATTGTATGTAAAGGGAGTGGGAGAAAATTGGAAACGTGAATATACATACACCTTTGAGGAAGAGGATAAGTTATCTGAGAGCGAAGAAATCAAATCAGAAAATGCTAAGATATCAATTGGAATTCATTCAGGTGCAATGACCAAATTAGATATTACTACCGGCAAAAAGCAAAGGTAAATAGATTGAAAAATGGAATTTCATAACTGTGTATATTGCTGGCTAGAGAAGACATAATAGAAATTAATATGGCACATTTATTTTACATAAGATATTGTAGAATAAATGCGCCATTATTAATATATTTTATTTAGATAATTTTTTGTGAATGTTTTCAGCAGCCTGTTTTCCTGCACCCATTGCAAGAATAACAGTGGCAGCACCAGTTACAGCATCACCGCCAGCATAAACATTTTCTCTTGTTGTTTCAAGAGTATCTTCGTTAACAATGAGACATCCACGTTTGTTAGCCTCAAGACCTTCTGTTGTTGTACGAAGAAGTGGATTAGGTGAAGTACCGATTGACATTATTACTGTATCAACATCAAGTTCAAAATTACTGCCTTCTACAGTAACAGGACGACGACGACCTGAAGCATCAGGTTCACCAAGTTCCATTTTTACACATTCCATCTTGGCAACACGGCCATCTTCATCACCGATTAGCTTGACGGGATTATGTAATGTCTTAAATTCGATACCTTCTTCTTTGGCATGATGAACTTCTTCCTTACGAGCAGGAAGTTCTTCCATACCACGTCTGTAAACAATATATACATTTTCAGCTCCAAGTCGAAGAGCAGTTCTTGCAGCATCCATTGCTACATTACCACCGCCGACTACAGCAACATTTTTACTCTTAATAATAGGTGTATCATATTCATCAAGATAAGCCTTCATAAGGTTAGCTCTTGTAAGATATTCATTAGCAGAATAAACACCAACTAATGCTTCGCCTTCGATTCCAAGGAATGATGGAAGACCGGCACCTGAACCAATGAATACAGCTTTGTAACCCATATCGATAATTTCATCAATAGAAAGAACTCTACCAATTACCATATTAGTTTCAATCTTAACACCTAGTTTTTCAAGATTTTCAACTTCTTTTTGAACAATAGCTTTTGGAAGTCTGAATTCAGGAATACCATAAACCAAAACACCGCCGGCTTTGTGGAAAGCTTCAAAAATAGTAACTTCGTAGCCAAGTTTTGCAAGGTCAGCAGCACATGTAAGTCCGGCAGGACCTGCACCGATAACAGCAACTTTAATTCCGTTAGATTCAGGTTTTAGTGCATCATCATTGCTATGTGCCATATGGTAATCAGCTACAAATCTTTCCAAACGTCCGATAGAAACAGGTTCACCTTTAATACCACGGATACATTTTCCTTCACATTGATTTTCCTGAGGACAAACACGTCCGCAAACAGCAGGAAGACCATTAGTGCTTGTAATAATCTTGTATGCTTCTTCGAATTCACCCTCAGCTACCTTTGCAATAAATTCAGGAATACGAACACAAACAGGGCAACCGCTCATACAAGGTTTGTTCTTACAATTAATACAACGTGTAGCCTCTTCCATAGCCATTTCAGCTGTATAACCAAGAGCTACCTCTTCAAAATTTTTATTTCTTACGTTAGGATCCTGTTCAGGCATAGGAACCTTTGTTAATGACATATTAGGCATTACTGTGCACCTCCTAACTTTTCGGCAGCTTTGAACATACGACAATTGCTTCTGTCATGTGCTTCAAAATCTCTATAAGTACCATTACGTTTCATAAGTTCGTCGTAATCAACCTGATGTCCGTCAAAATCAGGGCCATCAACACATGCAAATTTAATCTCGCCACCAACAGTAACACGACATCCGCCACACATACCTGTTCCATCAATCATGATAGGATTAAGTGAAACAAGAGTTTTAATTCCATATGGCTTAGTTGTTAATGAAACGAATTTCATCATCGGAATAGGTCCAATAGCAATAACTAAATCATAATTGTTGCCATTATCAATCAGGCTCTTGAGTTTTTCTGTAACAAGACCTTTTTCACCATAACTTCCATCATCAGTTGTAATATAAAAATTGTTACAAACATCTTTGAATTCATTTTCCAAGATAACGATATCTTTGCTTCTAAATCCTGCAATAACATCAACCTCAACTCCCATATTGAAAAGAGCTTTGGCTGATGGATAAGCGATAGCATTACCAACACCGCCACCGATTACACAAACCTTCTTAACATCACCGAATTCAGTCGCTGCTCCTAATGGACCAACAAAATCCAAAAGAGCATCTCCCTCTTTCATTTGTGAAAGAAGCATGGTAGTCTGACCTACAATCTGAAAAATAATTGAAACTGTACCGGCTTCTGTATCAGTATCTGCGATTGTAAGAGGCATTCTTTCACCTAGTTCATCTATTCTTAAGATAATGAACTGACCGGCTTTTGCTTTTTTTGCAATAAAAGGAGCCTCAATGTCAAGACGTACAACTGTATCATTTAATTGTTGTCTTTTAATTATTTTATACATTTGTATTCCTCCCCAAATTCTATATATTTTCTTATTGTATTTTATTTGCATAACATTAAAATTCAATGTGTCTTAGTATAGCATATTGTTAGAAAAATATCAATCTTATAAGAAAGAAAAAATTTAACGAATTAATGATTTAACGTATTAAAATATTGAATAGAAAGATATATCCGATAAATGTGAAACTAGAATTTATAAAACTTTTACTTCATTATGGAATGTTTGTATTAGCTAGGAGTCATGTTAGTAATTTTTTTAAAACATTTTGAAAAATATTGTGGATTATCAAATTGTAACATATCAGCAATTTGAGTCATGTTATGATTTCCCTGTCGAATGAGTGTGCGTGCTTCCTTGATTTTCAATGTATTATAGTAACGGATAATTCCACCATTATGATATTGTGAAAAAAGCTGTTTTACAGTGCTTTCGCTTTTACCGATAAATGAAGCAATGTCTCTAATGGAGATTTTGTCATATATATGTTCGTTAAGATAATCAAGGATTTTCTTGACGTTATACGGAACATCAACACCATCTATATAGAAGCTTTGTCTCATATCCTTAGATAAAACATCAGTATTACGGCAGAGTCTTATAAGAAAAATTTCTAATAAATTTTTTGCCATCTGACTACTGCCAAAGGGTGGAGAAGTGACTTTGTTCAATTTTTGCAGGAGAGGATTTGTTTCGTTTTCTAGTTTATAACATGATAGACCTTCAGAAAAAAGAGTCGAAAGGATTGTTTTTTCTTCGGAACTAAGATGAAAAATCTTGCCGGAAAAATAGGACATAGCACGACTTTTACATTCAAATGTAATAATACTCACATTAGGAGCAATATTAGTATTACCGGATAAATTATGAAATTCGTTGGGTTTATGAAAAGTCATTTCGCCACTTTTTAAAATAAAGCTCTTGTCATCAGCAGTGCAAATCATTTCGCCTTTATCTATGTAAACAATTTCCCAAAAATCATGTTTTTCTCCATCATAATAAAAATTTTTAGGCAGCTCCATATAAAAGATAGTAATTATCTTTTCAACATTAAATATCTTATCAAAACTTATACGTGTAAAATTATCTGTCATAGTTTCACATCATTGTCTGATTTTATAAAAATTATAACTGATTTTATACTCAAAAGTAAATTGTAAATTGATATAATAAAACCATGAAATTAGTGCAAAGCGAAAACTTATAGTGAAACGAGGATGCATGTTTTGCAGCAACTTTACCACATTATGATATGGGAGTCTCAAACAAAGCAAAATTAACACCTATTTATTATATGGACACACTTTGTGGAGTGAATTTTAATCCTACAGAGTATGTGGATATGTCGGAATACATTGACAAAAAATTGGAAATGTTAAATTGTCATGTATCGCAGATTATATGGATGAGAGAACATGATGGTATAGATTTTCCAGATATGGTTAAGACGTGCTGTAGATACAGGGGATTTCAGTGTGGTGTAGATTATGCTGAAGGATTCCGTCAATGCCAGGTGTATTTAAAGTGCACGACTAAGCGGTATCTTTTTTAAGAAAAAAACTTGTATAAAAAAAAGGGGGATATATAATAAAAGTGAACGTATAATAATTTTAGTTAGGAGGAAAGATGGAAGATAATAGAACTTATGTTGCAATTGATTTAAAATCTTTTTATGCTTCAGTCGAATGTAAAGAAAGAAATTTAGACCCATTGACGACAAATCTTGTTGTAGCAGATGCGTCTAGAACTGAAAAAACCATTTGTCTTGCTGTATCTCCATCTTTAAAAAAATATGGAATTTCAGGCAGGGCCAGACTGTTTGAGGTCGTTCAGATTGTAAAACAGGTAAATGAACTTCGAAGAAGAAAAATTCCGTCACATAAATTTGTTGGGGCATCTTACAACGATATTGAATTAGAAAAAAATGATGCTTTAATGGTAGATTATATTGCAGCACCTCCTAGAATGGCCTTATATATGGAATATAGTACGCGCATTTATGATATTTATTTAAAATATGTTGCGCCGGAGGATATTCATGTATATTCAGTAGATGAGGTTTTTATTGATGTAACTTCTTACTTGAATACCTATAAGATGACTGCAAAGGAATTTGCTGCAACAGTTATACATGATGTTTTGGAAACTACTGGGATTACAGCCACAGCCGGCATAGGAACTAATCTTTATTTGTGTAAAATTGCTATGGACATTGTGGCAAAAAATATAGCACCTGATAAGGATGGCGTAAGAATTGCACAATTAGATGAAATGTCTTATCGCAGATTATTGTGGAATCACAGACCACTAACTGATTTTTGGAGAGTTGGCAGAGGATATGCAAAAAAATTAGAAGAAAATGGAATTTATACTATGGGTGATGTGGCCAGATGCTCATTAGGTAAGGATAATGAATATTATAATGAGGATTTGTTGTATATATTATTTGGAATAAATGCGGAATTGCTAATAGATCATGCCTGGGGCTATGAGCCATGCACTATGGAATATATAAAAAAATATAGACCGTCTACTAATAGCATCAGTTCAGGGCAGGTTTTACAATGTCCTTATGATTTTGAAAAAACCAAACTAGTAGTCAAGGAAATGACGGATCTTTTGGTTTTGGATTTGGTAGATAAGGGATTAGTCACAGACCAGATTGTATTGACTATTGGATATGATGTGGAAAATCTGACGAATCCTGACATACGAAAGCAGTATAAAGGTGTGGTTACGACAGATAATTATGGTAGAAAGATTCCAAAACATGCGCATGGAACAACAAATCTAAAAAGACAGACTTCGTCGACTTATCTTATTACAAAAGCTGTAATGGAATTATATGATAGTATTATGAATAAAAATCTTCTTGTAAGACGTATTAATATAGTAGCTAATCATGTGGTTTTAGAAAGCAAGATAGAAAAGAAAAAACAGTATGAGCAAATGAGTTTTTTTACTGATTATGAGGCAGAAAAGGAAAAACAGGCTAGAGAAGAGAAAACGCTTGAAAAAGAGAAAAATATTCAAAAAGCAATGTTGAGTATTAAAAAGAAATATGGTAAAAATGCTGTTTTAAAGGGAATGAATTTTGAAGAGGGAGCTACGGCAAAGCAAAGAAACAGCCAGATAGGTGGACATAAAGCATAAAAGTATGCTTACAATATATTAGTTTATAATATGTGGAGAAAGTATGAGTGATAATATTAATAAAGGGAAGTATGATGACATCATAAATTTGTCACGCCCTATATCAAAAAAGCATAAAAAAATGTCTTTGTATGACAGAGCGGCTCAATTTGCACCGTTTGCTGCTTTGACAGGACATGAGGAAGAAATTAAAGAAACTGCCAGGCTTACTGATAGGAAGATAGAATTAGATGAAGATGAAAAATTGATTCTGAATGAGAAAATAAAATATATTATGATGAATATGGATAAAGATATTCAGGTGAAATTCACATATTTTGTACCGGATGAAAAAAAAGATGGTGGAGAGTATAGGACATGTTCAGGAATTGTAAAAAAGGTAGATGAATATGGCAGAAGAATAATTATGAAGGACAAGCAAAGTATAGCAATGGATAGTATAATTGAGCTTGAAATGGAAAATGAATAATGAATATAGTTAATACTTGTTGTAAAAATGTTAGATACAAATGATTTAGAATCGGTATAGACAGGATAATGTATAGATAAGCTAAAAATGAATAATTCTAAATAAAATGAAATACTTAGAAAGTTTAATAATCGAGAAAGATAGGATAAAAATGGAATATACAAGTGAATTTAAGAATAAAAACAAAATATTAAAGAGATATTATAGAGCAAGAATAAAAAGAGATGTAACGAACTTTTTAAAGTGGATTATTCTTGCTGGAATTACCGGTATAGTTGTTGGAGGGGCCAGCAGTATTTTTGCAGGCTGTATAAGAGAAGTTACTGCTATTAGAAACAGCAATAAGTGGATATTTATGCTATTGCCTTTTGTAGGATTATGTATCGTATTTTTATATCAAAGAATATATAAAGAAGACGGTGGAACAGATCAGGTTTTGTCGACAATTAAATCAAGAAATGATGTTCCTTTAAAGTCTGCACCGCTTATATTTATATCAACCTTGTTAACGCATTTGTGTGGTGGTTCGGCAGGAAGAGAAGGTGCAGCGATTCAGTTTGGTGGAAGTATAGGAAATCAGCTAGGAAGAATAGTTCATTTAGATGAATCAGATCATCATGTAATGGTAATGTGTGGTATGAGTGCAGCCTTTGCAGCAGTTTTTGGAACACCTATGGCTGCAGCAGTTTTTGCAATGGAAGTTGTAAGTGTTGGTGTCATGTACTATGCAGCACTGCTTCCATGTGTGGTTGCAGCAATCATTGCATCAGAATTTGCTGCAGGAATAGGGATTCATCCGGAAACATTTCATGTTATGGAAATTCCTGCACTTAACCTTGAAAATGGCATAAAAATGGGGATTGTAGCTGTATGTTGTGGTGCTATAAGTATACTTTTTTGTATAGCTTTAAAGTTTGCATCAAAAATATATGGCACTTATTTGAAAAATCCATATTTAAGAGTTTTCGTAGCAGGTTGTATTGTGATTATAATAACAATTATTTTAGGGACAAGCGATTATATGGGGGCAGGAAGTAATCTTATTGCAAAAGCTATAGAGTCAGGAAAGGCCAGACCTGTTGATTTTGTTTTGAAAATACTCTTGACAGCAATCACGATGAAGGCGGGATATAAAGGTGGAGAGATTGTTCCGGCATTTTGTGTAGGTGCGACGTTTGGTTGTGTCTTAGGACAGTTGCTTGGATTTGCACCTTCCCTTACTGCAGCAGCCGGAATGGTAGCAGTATTTTGTGGTGTGACAAATTGTCCTATTACATCAATGCTTATATCTTTTGAATTGTTTGGATTTTCTGGAGTGTCTTATTATCTGATTGCTATTTCTATCAGTTATGCTGTATCCGGATATTATAGTTTGTATAAAGACCAAACTATAGTATATTCAAAATATAAAGCAAAATATATAAACAGAAAAACGAGATAGATTATTAAAAACATATTATTAAATAGAAACAGAACATAACGAACTATCAAATATAAAAATACAAACAAACTATTAAATATAAAAATATATGATTGAACATTCTGAAAAAAATAGTGTATAATTGTATGCAAATATAAGATTTATTAAAATCAGGAGGTTATATAATGAACAAATATGCAGGAACACAAACAGAAAAGAACTTAGAAGCAGCTTTTGCAGGAGAATCACAGGCTAGAAATAAGTATACTTATTTTGCATCAAAAGCAAAAAAAGAAGGTTTTGAGCAGATTGCAGCATTATTTTTAAAAACTGCAGACAATGAAAAAGAACATGCAAAAATGTGGTTTAAGGAATTAGAAGGAATTGGTGATACAGCAGAAAATCTTAAGGCGGCAGCAGAAGGCGAGAATTATGAATGGACAGATATGTATGATGATTTCGCAAAGACAGCCGAAGCAGAAGGATTTAGTGAACTTGCTGAAAAGTTTCGTATGGTAGCTGAAATAGAAAAGCATCATGAAGAAAGATACAGAGCACTTTTAAAGAATGTTGAAACAGCGAAAGTATTTGAAAAGAGCGAAGTAAAGGTTTGGGAATGCCGCAATTGTGGACATATTGTTGTTGGAACAAATGCACCGGAAGTTTGCCCGGTTTGTGCACATCCACAGAGCTATTTTGAATTACATGCAGAAAACTATTAAAAAATATTGTTGAAGGAACTATAAGGGAATTATGATGAGTTAGTCATCGTGATTCCCTTTTGTTGTATAGATAGTTTTTTTATAAAGCTTAGTTTTCATGTGGAAAAAAGCTGTGGAAAAAAATAGGGCTTGAGTAAAAAGTTAAATTCCACATGTAAAAGTAAAATCCATACTGAAGACT
>CAYWUE010000048.1:0-14290 GCA_964461415.1 uncultured Eubacterium sp. | reverse complement strand
GGGTGATATTTATTAAATTCTGCATCCAACCACTCATTAATTACATAGTTAGCTGATGCAATAAAGCAGGTTGCAAAAAATCCTGCAATAAGCTTTACTATAAAACTTCCAATACTTATCGGTTTGCCAATTAAAATAATTGCCAATACTAAACCCGGAAGAATAAAAGCATTTTTAATCCAATGGTCAGGTCTTGCTATTTTTATATAATTTTTTATCTGCTGTTTATTTTCTATTTTCTCCATCTTTACCCCTCGCTTCTACGTATTTTGTCACCTTTTCTCTATAGCATCCAGCTTTGACATCCAGCTTTGAAACATCAAAATGTACCAAATTTGAATGCGCCAGTTGCCGTTCTTAATAAAATCCTCCCAAATAAACCATACAACATCAGGATTGAGTATTCCCTGCTGCTGTAAAGTTTTTCTGTCTATTAATGCCTCTGCCCATTCTCGTAGTTCATTTTTCAGCCATACAGCAATCGGTATTGAAAATCCTTTTTTTGGTCTGTCCATCATTTCCTTAGGTACATATCGGTACAATACATCTTTAAGTACAAGCTTACCTTCATTCCCTTGTTTTTTATATTCCATTGGAATTGACCATGCAAATTCTATAACATCTTTATCCAGCATAGGAACTCTAGTTTCCAAAGAAACCGCCATAGCTGTTCTATCTACCTTTACCAAAATATCATCCGGATGATACATCTCCATATCCATCAGCATGATGCAATTACGCGAATCCTTCAAATATCCATACGGATATTGATTGTGCTTATATGAATATACTTCATTGCTCAATGTTATATTAGAACTCAGCGCCTCCTGTGCATTTGATAATTCATACAAATGCTCTGGTCCTTTTGCACCTAACAGATATGCTTTAGTCTGAAATACACTGTTACCCTTTCCAAATGGCAAATGAAGCAGCAAATCACTGCAAAGCTTTCGCATTGCATAAGGATATGCTCCCATCTTTCCCCATATACGTTCTATTGATGAATACGTACCATATCCGCAGAAAAGTTCATCTCCTCCATCACCACTAAGAGATACGGTCACATGCTTTCTTGTCATTTGGCTGACCAAATAAGTCGGAATCTGTGAAGAATCAGCAAACGGTTCAGAAAAAATAAATGGTAATTTAGGAATAACTTCTTTGGCATCTTTTGGAGTGATATATAGCTCTGTATGCTCTGTCCCTAAATGATTTGCTATTTCTTTTGCATAAACAGCTTCATTATAAGCTTTATCTTCCATACCTATCGTAAAGCTCCTGACCTTTCTTGATGACTGTGCCTGCATAAGCGCTACTATGGTACTGCTGTCTATTCCCGCTGATAAAAATGCCCCAACCGGAACATCAGCAACCATCTGGTCTTTTATAGAGGCTTTCAGCAATCGTTCAAGTTCATCCGCAGCCTCCTGCCTTGAACCCGTAAACGGATGTTCCTGACCGTATAATGCAGCTTTTCGCACCGACCAGTAACTCGTAACCTTAGGCGTTTTATATGGTGCTTCTATTTCAAGCATACAGCCGGCTTCCAGCTTGTATATATCCTTATATATCGAATATGGTGCAGGAATATATCCATGTATAAAATATATGGGTAAAACCTTGCGGTCAATTTCATTTCTAAAATCATCTAATACCGTGATACTTCCTAAGTCAGAAGCAAACACAAAATGCCCATTCACAAAACCATAATATAAAGGCTTTTCACCAATACGGTCCCTTATTAAAGTAAGCTTTCCTGTCTGCCTGTCCAATAATGCTATCGCAAACATTCCCTTACACATTGTTATAGTTTCTTTTATGCCATACGCCTCAAATGCTTCAAGTAAAACTTCCGTATCTGATGTTCCTTTAAATCCGCTTACCTTATGTTCCTTTAAAAGCTTCTCTCTTATCGTTCTGTAATTATATATTTCTCCATTAAATACACATACATATCTGCCTGATTTAGAATGCATAGGCTGAGCACCGTTTTCAGACAAATCTACTATTGCTAACCTTCTATGTCCTAATACAACACTCTTATCATCATTTGCCCAAAAATCTCCCGCATCCGGTCCTCTATGAAACATTCTGGCATTCATTTTTTCTATATTCTCTCGCCAATTATCAGGGTGATTGCAAAAACCTGCGATTCCACACATAGCTGCTTTCCTCCTTACTCTAGCCTTTCTTTTGACGCAATCATAGTCAGATAATTTTCCCATTGTCTGTTTACCTTTTCAGGTGCTAACTGCTGCCGTATTTTTGACGCATTATTGCTAAGCTTCACTGCTAATTCGTCATTTGTAAGAATCTGACGCATCGCATCTGCCAAAGCATAAGCATCTCCTACCGGAACTAATATTCCATTTTCACCATTCTGAATCAACGCAGCAGGACCACCACAAGGACAATCTGTTGATATAACAGGCAGACCTAATGCCATTGCCTCCATTATGGAATTTGGCATCCCTTCCGTATTAGACGTAAGGACAAATATTTTTGCTTTGCATATATGCCTTGCTACATTTGATATATTCCCCGGCAGAAAAACTCTATCTTCCAGTCCTTTTTGTGCTATAAGCTTTTCCAATTCTTTTCGGGATTCACCTTCTCCATAAATTATCACTTTAAAAGTCGGAAACTGTGAAGCAATTTTGTCAAATGCATGAATAAGCATTGCCTGATTTTTATTCTCATCTAATCTGCCCGCAGTAACAATTATGTCCTGTTTTTCATCAGCTTCTAAATGCTGTTCTTCCAAAAATGAAGCATTTAGTGGATTAGGCATGACCACAGCTCTTTTCTGTACTGCTTTTGGAAAAAACTTTTTAGCCGGTTTAGTCTGCAATATTACACCGTCTGCATATCTGAATATCAATTTAGCTAATAACTGTTGTATTTTTCCTTCATATTCCATCGTAGGCTCGCCTCTTACAGATACAACCACGCGAGTTGGCAAAAATGCCGAGGTCAATATTGCCATCATATTATTTTTACCCAAAAATGATAATATAATATCTGGTTTGTAAGCCTTCCATATATCTCGCAGCTCGCAAAACCGTACAATAAAATTATGGATTCTTCCGCCAGCTAATTTTTCCTCAGTCGGTTCTGAATATACTCTCCTTATTTCCGGGGAAATAGGATATTCATTTTCTTTTTTATATTGTGTTATCAGAATAACCTCGTACTTTTGCTGATAAAAATACTCTGCTAAATTTACCATCACTCTTTCTGAACCGCCCTTTTGTAAGGAGCTGATAAATAGTGCAATTCGCTTCATAATGCCTCCATTTTTATTAATTATATGGTTTTTTTAGGATATATGACTGATACCACTGCTGAAAGACGAAAAATCCCCATATAATCCTTGAGTAGTTTTCACCCGTTCCTGCTCCGGCATCTCCTTTTTCCATGTACTGTTTTACAAGCTTTTCCAAATAATCAGCTTCAAATAAATCCTGTTTTATCAAATAATCCCTTGCTGTCATATCTAAAAGCTGTTCTTTGAGAGGTCCTCTTAACCATTTATCAATAGGTACACCAAAGCCTACCTTAGGTCTTTCAAGAAGCTCTCTAGGTATATATTCATAAGCCAAATCCTTTAAAATACGCTTTTTTACACCTTTATCATATTTAAATTCATGAGGTATACTAAATGCAAATTCCATTACATTAGTATCCAAAATCGGACATCTTGACTCAAGCGAATACTTCATTGATGCTCTGTCTACTTTGCATAATATATCTCCTGGCAAATATGTGTCCATATCCAATAGCATACGTCTTTCCTGCCAGTTTGACTCATTATACTCAGGTTCATTATCATAATAACAGCAAATGCCTTCTCTTTTTACCATTTTTTTAACTGTTTGAAGATAATTTCCTCCGATAAATTGTGTTTTTGCATTTTTATTTCTATTCTGAGAAATTACCTTTACCTTAAATGGATATTTTGCTTCGATATTGCCTGCTTTACCTATAAAATGAGCAATTGCTCCCAAGGCATCCAGCTTTTGCGCCTGCTCTATTTTTTTATAAATATTATATCCGCAGAAAAATTCATCACCGCCATCACCTGAAAGTGCAACTGTCACGTCTTTTCGCGCTAACTCTGATACCAGCATTGTAGCTATCTGCGAACTGTCCGCAAACGGTTCGTCATAATATTGAGGAATAGTATCAACCAATCTGAACATATCCGACTCATTGATATATATTTCTGTATGTTGTGTACCTAAATATCCCGCAATTTCCTTTGCATACTTTGCCTCATTATAATTTGAATCATCAAAGCCTACTGAAAATGTTTTAACAGGTTCTTTGGAAATTGATTGAGCAATGGCAGTTACCAGAGAGGAATCATATCCGCCGCTTAAGAATGTTCCAAGTGGAACATCCGCTATCATTCGCTGCTTTACCGATTCTTCCAAAAGCTGCTTTAACTCATGCTTTGCCTGCTCATAGTCTTTAGGACCTGTCCCCTTCTTTTTATGATATACGGTTTTTATATCCCAATATTTCCATTTCTGCAAATTTCCATTCTGATATTTTACGATTCCACCCGGTTCTACTTTATATACTTGTGAAAATATAGATTCCGGTCCGCTTATATACTGCTGATACAGATATCTTCCCAGCACTCTCTGATTTATGCTCTTATCAAAATCCGGACAAGCCATAATAGGCTTTAACTCTGATGCAAATACTATTGTTTCCCCATCAAGCCAATAATACAACGGTTTTTTACCTATTCTGTCCCTTACAAGGTATAACTCATTCGTTTCTCTATCATATAAAGCAATTGCAAACATTCCATGAAATCGTTCAACACATGAAATTCCCCATTTCAAATAAGCCGCCAGAATAATTTCCGTATCGCAATCTGATTTAAAGGGATAGTCCTGTAATTCTTTTCTTAGCTCTTTAAAATTATATATTTCTCCATTATATACAATTGTTACTCTCTGATTACACGAATGCATCGGCTGATGTCCGGATGATGACAAATCCATAATAGAGAGTCTTCTTTGCGCAAGTCCTAACGAAAATCCATCAGCTATTTGATAAATCTCTGCACCACTGTCATTAGGGCCTCTGTGATACATGGTATCGTTCATTTGCTTTAAATTCTCTAATGTAATTTTCCTTTTGCTGACAAAGCCACATATTCCACACACAGTTTTCACCGCCTTCCTGCAACATATCTCTATTTGTTATAAATACTAATAACCATGCCTTTCCAAAGACAAAATAAACTTTGTTTATGTTTTTTTACACTAATCTCCTAAACAATTTCCTTTATATATGCAAGCCACTCCTCACAAATATTTTCGGGGTTTACCTTATCCTTAATTAATTTACCCATCTGCCCCATAGCCTCTGCTCTTGATGCATCCGATAAAATATATTCCATTGCATGACTTAATGCCTGCACATCTCCTACCGGTATCAGCAAACCTGATTTCTTGTCCTGTATAAGCATTGCCGGACCTCCACATGGACAATCAGTGGAAATACAAGGAATCCCTAAAACCATCGCTTCTATCAACGCATTTGGCATCCCTTCATAATCAGACGACAATACAAACATCGCAGCGGACCTTATCTCATTTGGAATGTCATCTGTATTTCCCATAAATTTTACTCGCGCCTGAATCTCATGCTGTTTTATAAAAGTAAGCATATCTTCATAAATATCCTGATTTTCTACAGTTCCGTACAGCTTCAATATATAATTGGGATATTTATCTGAAATGCTTGCAAATGCTTTCAATAATAATAATTGATTTTTTTGTGCAGTAATTCTTCCAACTGATACTATTTCCTGCTTTCTTACAATCGGTTGATTTTCTTTTTCAATTTCTTCTTTTGTATAATATATATCTGATAACGGATTAAAAATAATCTTAGATTTTTCCTGAAATTTTTTTGAGAAATATGCTTTTGCCTCTGATGTTTGAAATACACAGCCTGCGGCTTTTTTCTCCATATACCATGTAGCTAATTTATTCTGTGCATAATCTTCAACCGGATTATTTCTTACCGATACCAATAGAGGTACTTTCATTCCCAAAAGGCTAAAGGCACTTCTAAAATTTGCTTTACAGCAAAACGAAATAACCAAATCCGGTTTTTCGTTTTTAATACATTTTCTTAATCTAAATAATCTGCTGCCTGCCTTATAAAGCCTGCTTTTCTTTTCATCTTGTGCAGTAAGCCCCACCGATACTCTCTTTATATTTGGGGCTAAGGGGTATTCCCTTTGTGACTGCCATTGTGTAGCTACTATTACTTCATGCCCTTGATTGGCAAAATTCTTAGAAAGTATACTTACTACTCGTTCTGCTCCGCCATGTCCCATGCTGTTAATATGGAATAAAATCTTCATGATTTTGCTGCTCCTATATAAAACTCACTAATCCTTTGTGCCTGTTCTTTTACGTCAAAGCCTGATTTTCTCACTTCTGTATCATGTGAACGTCTATTTTTATGTTTCTGCTCATTTTCAAACCTAAGAATCTCATCAGCCCAAACTTTTGGTGGTAACTGTATACTCATTTGTTTCATTAGGTCTGTAACTATTGCCTCATCGGTAACAGTATCCGAAATAATTCCATAAATACCGCTTACCTGCGCTTCTACTGCTGTACCCGGAAGTCCTTCATAAAATGAAGGCAAAAGAAAAAAGTCAAATGCCTGATAATAATCTGAAACCTGTTTTTGATTTCCGGTGAAAATAACATATTCTTCTATGCCAAGTGCTTTTGCTTTATCCTTAATCTGAGTTTTAAGAACGCCGTCACCTACAAGCATCAATCTGAAATTTTCATTTACTTTATGACATTCATTGAATATTTCCAACAAATATTCATGATTTTTTACTACATCAAATCTTCCAACGTGTCCTATCACAAATGTATTTTGCGATAATTTATAACGTTGTCTTATTTCCTTTCGCTTTTCTTCACTATATACAAATTTAGAAACATCTATAGCATTAGGAATTACCTTAACCTTA
This sequence comes from uncultured Eubacterium sp., assembly GCA_964461415.1. GTDB lineage: Bacteria > Bacillota > Clostridia > Lachnospirales > Lachnospiraceae > Eubacterium_G. The sequence continues at coordinate 7,266 of CAYWUE010000048.1, read as the reverse complement.
CCGTCACTCATCGCTTTTGAGCCATACACCGCTTCACCTGCCAATTTGGAACAGGTAAAGCATTGGTCACACTTATCAGATAAATTCTTTCTAAGCAGTTTCGTAAGTTTTCCTTTTATTCCTTTATCCACTCCTGCACTTCTTGCATGAGCAATTGTATAAGCATTTCCATATTTATGTGCTATTGGCAAATATATTCCGGCAGTACTGGTCATGTGTCCATGTACTATACTGATTTCCGGATGTTCTCTAAAAAATTTTTTCCAGTTTTTTCTATATGATACTATATTATAAATTTTAAATCGCGGAACATTATATACATGTCCACCTAAACTTTCCACTTCATCCTGATATGCACATTTTTCAGTAGTATGCTGCATAAAATCAAATTGTATCTTTGTCCTGTCAATATTTCGGTACAAATCCATAATACGACTCTCTGCACCACCAATATTCAATTTTCCTACTACATGCAATACTCGAATCATTATATTTGCACCTTTCTTTTATTTACATACCTCATAAACCAAGCAGATAACTCTGATACCACTTGGCAAGAGTGTCAATATTGTACCCTGCTTTTGAAATGGACTCTATTTGACATTCTCTGCTTTTATGTGTATCTGCTGCCATTGCTACTGCTTTTTGTGCCCATACAGAGGCGTTTCCTTCAATGCTTTCCATTTCAACAAGATTTTGGGTTACAATCACATCTTTTGTGATGGCATCTGAAATCAAAGATGGTAAACCGGCTGCCTGAGCCTCTATCAAAGTTAATGGCAAACCTTCAAAAATTGACGGAAATATCAACATATCAAAACAAGACATAAAACAATCTACATCCTTACGAATACCTGTTAATATGACTTTATCAGATAATCCTAATTGCTGTATTTCTGATTCTATGTCTTTTCTCAGATTTCCTTCTCCTATACAAAAAAATCGGACATTATTATCCAATAATGATATTTCTTTAAATATTTTAAGCAAAAAAGTATGATTTTTTACCGGTGCAAAATTACCTATATGTCCATATACTTTTGCATTTCCAAGTCCAAATTCATCTCTGATTTTCTGCGCCTTTTCCTGTTGGTATTTAAATTTATCAATATCTATCGCATTATGCACTATTTCGAATTTTGAATTTCCAAACATCCACTTACCTGCTTTATCCGAACAGGCAAGCTTATTTGTAGCCGCCACTCCCATCATAAGCCTTCCAAGCTTGTGCAAAATCAGCATATCATCTGTTTCTGTATGAGAATGACAAACCGTTTTAGCACCTGCGATTCTTGCCGTTAAAAGCTGCGGTGCTACCAGCGCATTTGATGTATGTCGGATTACGACAGGATAATCATTTTCTTTGACTAGCCGATACAGCATTTTCAAGCTTTTAATTGGATTTGATGTAAGTCTTGGCAGTACATATACTCTTCCACCCATCTTTTCAATCTGTTCCACATAATCATTTTCCTTACGTGCATGTACAGCAATATCAAACTGTAACTGTTCTCTGTCTATATTGCGATACAGATTCATAATAAAATTTTCCATGCCGCCAGGATATATAGCACCTACTATATGCAGTACTCTTACAGGTTTCGCCATTTGATTATCCCTTTCTGTTTTTAATTTTCATAATCCAAAATTTGCTTTTTGCCATCAAATATTCTATGCTTCTGCCAATAAAACTTCTTTTTGCAGGTGTTACTTCCATATAATCCTTATAAGAAATCATATTTTTTCCATATTCATCAAAAAGTTTTACATATCGTTCTTTATCTTTGTCTGTGACAGTATTTGCATGAATTACCATAGTAGTATAGCCTTTTGACAATTTCAGACTTTTGCTAAGTAAAAAGGAAATAGGATAAAATGTAACCGCTTTCCAAATATAAGGTTTATTTCCAAATCCATCGGTTATTTTAGTAAACCCTAATTCTTTCAACGCTTTTAATGTATTTTTATCGTATGAATGTGCCGGTGCCATAAAAATGTCTGTTGAAATACCATTATTTTCTAAAATACTTTTAGCAGTCTGCAAATCTTTTTTTTGCTCATCAAAATCTATTCCTGCAAATTCGGAAAAATCATTTAATGGAAATATTCCACCGTTTTGAGTTCGATATACATGATGACACCCATGAAGTGCCATCACATATCCTTTTTTCTGTAAGAGCCTCATAACATTCCAAAAATCCGTTCTGGGTTCTTCTATATTTAAATTTTCATCCTGATTTTGTGGTACGATACCAAGTAACGGTGTTATTCCTGCTTTTTCAAACAATCCCTGAAAAAATTCAAAATTTTCCCAGTTCATATCTGGTGTAATATCGTCCATTCTGACTGCAATTTTCACCTTATACCAAGCCTTTCATACAATAATACTTTTTAATTTAGAGATTTGCCTTGTACCAGTCAATGGCAAGCGCAATACCTTTTTGGAAATCAAATTCCGGATTATAGCCTAAAAGTTCTCTTGCTTTTGATATATCTGCATTTGAATGCTTAATATCTCCTGCTCTGTCCGGTCCAAAGTTTGGCTCTACATTCTTTCCTAAAGCCTTACATAAACCATAATAGATATCTATCAGATATTCTCTGCCGCCATAAGCGACATTAAACGCCTGTCCTGCCGCTTCACTTGAAGCCAGACACGCTTTTAAGTTTGCCTCAATTACATTATCAATATAAGTAAAATCTCTTGACTGCTTACCATCTCCATTAATAGTTGGTACTTCATCATTTAAAAGCTGCTTAATAAATTTAGGTATAACAGCAGCATAAGCACCGTTAGGATCCTGTCTGCGACCGAATACATTAAAATAACGAAGTCCATAGGTGTCTAAGCCATATAATCTCTTGTATAATTTTCCATATTCTTCATCAACTCGTTTAGTTAAAGCATACGGTGATAACAGATTTCCCTCCTGCCCTTCCTTTTTTGGAAGTACAGGGTGGTCACCATAAACTGATGAGCTTGAAGCATAGACAAATTTTTTTACACCATTTTGTCTTGCAGCCTCCATCATATTCAATGTTCCCATGATATTATTCTGCTCGTAAAATAATGGCATTTCAATACTTCTGGGTACTGAGCCCCATGCTGCCTGATTAAGTACATACGTAACACCCTTACAAGCCTCCATACAGGTATCAAAATCTTTAATATCACCTTTTATAAAAGTATAATTTGGTCTGTCCTGCAAGAGCTTTACATTTTCCTCTCTGCCTGTCGACAAATCATCTAAACATCTTACCTGATAACCCATATCTGTCAGTGCTTCACAGAGATTAGAGCCAATAAATCCTGCTCCTCCTGTTACCAGAAAAACGCTGTTTTCATCAAATTTTAAATTCTTATAACCCATTTTAATCCTCTTTTCTGTGTATCAGCTTTACGACTTTTTATTTTTTATAATCTGTGCATATTCTATCACCATCGCAAGTCCTGCAATATAAAACAGCGGCAAATTATAAATCATATAACGCGAAATGCATTGCAGCATCAATGCAGTTGCCGTTACATTTCCTGCAATCATCAATAGTACAATTGCCATAAAACAGGCTGATTTTGAATCTCGTTTTGCCCGCCAAAGCAAAAGCATAAGTATAATTGCAGCAAGATATATTACCAGTGCATACCAATTTAATATCGGATGCACATACGATACACTTCTTATAAAGCCCATAGTTACTACTGACACATAATTAACTATATACTTTCCTAATACCTGCGGCAGCAAATCTTTCATCATTATAGAAGCAATTTTATCCACCTCTACCATCAAAAGCTGATAATCTGTAACATATATTCCTTTTGTTTCACCAATATATTCTTTAGCAGCCTCAGCAAAATAATCAAAATTAAGTGCATCATGACACTTTTCATGATGTTTTGCGCGTTCTATAATTCCCTTTGATGAAAACTGATACGTCATTTCATCTTTATATGCTGAATCATAAATTTGATAAAACATTTCTCTGATATCGTCATTCTGTATTGCCTGTCCATCCTCTCTGTCAGCAACATAAATAATATTAGCTATTGACATTGCCTGACCTGAAGCTGTACTTACAAATAACCCCTGCTCCAGATAATTGTAGGTTTTTACTGCCAAAGTACGCCCTGCAAATGAAATTGCAAAAGCTATCAGTAAAATCAGTAGCTTTTTGCCTTTGTGCTCACAAATTGCAATAATGCTTATGGTACAAAGCCATACTATAATCAGCGTCATAAGCTGACCTCTCACCAATGACAAAAATACAGCCCAGCCTAAAGCGCAGAAGGTATATTTTCCTAAAATTTCTCTGCTCTCTATTGCTTTTAACAAGTAAATGACAAAATATAAATACAGCGAAAACGAAATTCCCTCTGAAAGCAGTGAATTAGTCAAAACCATGTTAGTAGCAGATGCTAATGGTGTAATAATGTGTGGCGAAAGTGTTATCAGACATACTATGAAAAGCAAAAATTTATTTAGCTGAAAATATCTTCTTATAAAGCATACAAATATCGTATTAGACACTATAGCCAGCAGATTTTGTATTAATATTACTAATTTAAAGGCATAATTCTCTGAAATCATTTTCATAATCTGTATAAGCAGAGCATATACAGGTTCTCTTGTCACAAATTGATTTTCATGCTGAAATGTATCTCCCAAATAAAGCGGTTCGCCGGTTAAAAACAAAGTACCAAAAAATATTGTAAAAACAATAAATACCGCCATATCTGCCATATCATATTTCTTATTCAATTTCATATATGATTACAATCTCCAATATAAATATCCTGCATTCTGATATTCTGTTTTATTTAAAATTCCCTTCAAATCAGTAAGCACTTTTGTAGTATTGTCACTCTTATATAAAGCATCCATATCTTTCATCTCAAGCTTCTTATAAGTATTATGTGCAACCGCTAAAATAACAGCATCGCATTCTTTTATATCTTTTAATGCCACAAATTCAATACCATACAATCTCTTGGCTTCCTGTGCATCGGCATCATCATCTGTTACTAAAGCCGTAATTCCATATTCTTGAAGTTCTCTGTAAATATCAATTATCTTTGTATTACGTGTATCAGGGCAGTTTTCTTTGAAAGTGAAGCCTAAAATAGCTACCTTTGCACCTTTTACTGGAATATCTGCTTTTATAAGATTTTTAACCAGATTTTCAGCCACATATTTACCCATATCATCATTGATACGGCGACCTGACAGAATAATCTGTGAATGATATCCCAACTGCTCTGCCTTATAAGTCAGATAATAAGGATCTACACCTATACAGTGACCACCAACAAGTCCCGGCTGGAAGTTTAAGAAATTCCATTTAGTACCTGCTGCCGCAAGCACTGACTTAGTATCAATTCCCATTTTATTGAAAATAATGGTTAATTCATTCATAAATGCAATATTTATATCTCTCTGGCTGTTCTCGATTACCTTTGCAGCTTCGGCTACCTTTATACTCTCTGCACGATAAACACCTGCTTCTACAACAAGCTCATATACCTTAGCTATTTCATCAAGCGCTTCTTCGTCCATACCGGAAACTATTTTTGTAATTGTTTCCAGTCTGTGTACCTTATCACCCGGATTAATACGCTCCGGTGAATAACCTATTTTAAAATCAACACCGCACTTAAGACCTGATTCTTTTTCTAATATAGGAACACAAATATCCTCTGTCACTCCTGGATATACTGTGGATTCAAACACTACTATAGAGCCTTTTGTAAGGTTTTGCCCTAAAATTCTGCTGGCACCTTCTACCGGTGTCAAATCAGGTGTATGATCATCATTTACCGGTGTCGGTACTGCTACAATATGAAACTTTGCTTCTCTAAGCTTTGTAGCATCTGCCGTAAAATCTACAGTTGTATTCTTAATCACTTCATTACCCACTTCATTAGTAGGATCAATGCCTGACTTATATAAATCAATCTTTGCCGCATTTAAATCAAAACCCACTACCTGAATCTTCTTTGCAAAAGCAACTGCTATCGGCATACCGACATAGCCTAATCCTACCAAAGACAATTTTTCTTTTCCATTTACAATTTCTTCATACAAGCTCATACTAATCCTCCATTATTTCATGTGATTTAAGCTTTCCAACTCTTTTTGATATGCTTCAATCACGATTTGTCTGTCAAAACGAGTCTTAACCCATTTTCTACCTTTTAATCCCATTTGTCTACGTTTTTCTTCCGTATAACTTAATATTTTTTTAATCGACTCTATCAAAGCCTCAGTATTTTTTGCTTCAAAAGCAATTCCGCTTTCATTCGGTTCAAAGGTTTCAATGCAGCCATTAACATTACTTGTAAGTACTGGTCTGCCACAGGCTGCCGCCTCTAACAGCACATTTGACAATCCCTCATGATATGAAGGATGCACTATTACATGACTCTTTGCCATAACTTCTTTTACATAATCAATATGTCCCAGATACTTTATTACGCCTGCATTCTCTAATTTCTGAATCTTTGGCTCGTAAACATTTCGTGTTTCTTCTTCATATTCACCCACCAAAATAAATTCTGTATTTGCGTAATCCTGTCTGATTTTTTCTGCTGCCTCCAGATATTCATCAATTCCCTTGTCCTTCATAATTCGGATTACAGCCAAAAAAACAATTCCTTTTTCTTCTGAAGGATAATCCACAAAAGGATGTTCTGTCAGATTTACTCCAGAGCCCGGTAGTAATTTATTATTATGTACAGCAATATTATACTGTTTCATAAAATCACGGTTTTTTTCATTTTGGAAAAATACACATTGCGCCTTTTTAGCAGAAATTCTATAAAATGCCAACAACAGCTTACTTAATATATTTTCATTCTCTATAGCAGTTCCAAGGCCTGTGACATTACAGATATATGGAACTTTTTGAAATCTGCAGGCTAATCCGCCATAAAGATTTGGCTTTATCGTATATGTGAAAACCACATCAGGATTTATTTCCTTTAAAAGCTTTACATAGCTTCTAAACAGACTGTAATCTTTAATTGGATTATTTCCTCTGCGCTCCAGTGGCGTATCAATTACTTTACAGCCTAATTCTTCTATTTTTCTGCTGTTTTCATCATAAGGAACACTAACCTCTATCTTATGACCATCAGCCTGAAGCTGTGTTAAAAGCTCTTTTCTAAAGAGATATAGTCCATTCGAATAATTAGTTAAAATCAGTATTTTCACACTAATCCTCATTTCTGCGCACGCTCTTTGCGCATAATTAGTTTGTGTCAAGTGC
>CAYWUE010000047.1:0-14511 GCA_964461415.1 uncultured Eubacterium sp. | reverse complement strand
ATGGAATGCTGCAGATAACGGATATTTTCGTGGCGGCGGATATTCTTCACGTTTTATTACAGAAGCAGAAATGCCTTGCACAATGATTCGTATGAGTCTTGTTAAGGGACTTGGACCTGTAATTCAGATTGCAGAAGGATGGACAGTTAACCTTCCATCAGATGTTTCTGATACATTATGGAAGAGAACAGACTATACATGGCCATGTACCTGGTTTGCTCCAAGATGCGATGGCAAAGAAGGTTCACCATTTAAGACAGCATATGATGTCATGAACAACTGGGGAGCTAACCACGGTTCTATTTCATACGGACATATTGGTGCTGATTTAATTACAATGTGCTCTATGCTTCGTATTCCTGTTGCTATGCACAACGTACCTGTTGAAGATATTTTCAGACCTAAGGCTTGGGATTCGTTTGGTACAGACAAAGAAGGCGCAGATTACAGAGCATGTGCAGCATACGGACCATTTTATAAATAAATTTATAATTAATAATTAAAATTTTAATTTAAATTTAGAGCAGAAGTTTTAAAATTATATATAAGAATCATTTTAGAATATAAGTAGATTGTATGTATCAAAACTTATATGAAGTGCTTATTTTGATAAAATGATGATGATATATATAATAGCTTCTACAATTAGAGAAATTATTTACATCAAGGGTTGTGCTTTCTGCACAATCTTTGATGTATAAGATTGGAAGGTATAGATATGTTAAAAGGAATTCCAAAAATTTTACCACCCGAACTTTTAAAGGTTCTTTGTGAAATGGGACACAGTGACCGTTTGGTTATTGCAGATGGCAATTTTCCTTGTGAAACAATGGGTAAGGATGCCATAGTTATCAGAATGGATGGTCATGGTGTACCGGAGGTGTTGGATGCAATTTTACAGTTATTTCCATTGGATTCATATGTTGAAAAACCTGTTCAATTAATGGAACTAATGGATTGTGATAAAGGTAAGATAGAGACACCTATTTGGGATGAGTACAAAGATATAGTAAAAAAATATGATAATCGTGGAGCAGATGCAGTAGGTAATATTGACAGATTTGATTTTTATGATGAAGCAAGAAAAGTTTATTGCATTATTGCTACGGGCGAGCCAGCAGTTTATGCTAATGTTATGTTACAAAAAGGCGTTGTAAAATAATTACAGAAAAGAGGAGCGGATTTGGAAAAAAAACAGGTTTTGGCTTTTGACTTTGGAGCGTCTAGCGGACGAGCAATTTTGGGAAGACTAGAAGATGGAAAAATCGTTATGGAGGAAGTACATCGTTTTTCAAATGACCCGGTACAGATTGGAAAGACAATGTATTGGGACACGTTGCGTCAGTTTTTTGAAATTAAACAAGGCATGGTAAAAGCCAATTTAAATGGTGGATTTGAAAGTATTGGAATTGACACATGGGGTGTTGATTTTGGATTTTTAGATAAAAAAGGAAATTTGCTAGAGAGTGCTATTCATTATCGTGATGACAGAACAGTCGGACGACAGGAAAAGGCTTTTGAAAAGATTTCTAAAGAAAAAATATATCAGATTACTGGTATTCAGTTTAATAATTTTAATACTATATTTCAGTTATATTCACTGGTGCAGGATAGACCGGAACTGCTAGAGAGAGCAGATAAGCTTCTTCTCACACCAGATTTGTTCAATTATTTTCTTACAGGTGAAAAAAAGGCTGAATATACTATGGTCACTACAACTCAGCTTATGGATGCAAAAAACAGACAGTGGTCAGATGAGATTGTTGATGCTTTATCTATTCCAAGGGATATTTTGCCTGAAATTGTTTCGAGTGGAAGTGTTGTAGGAAATGTATCTGAAGATATTTGTAAAGAACTTGGTATAAAACCAGCTAAAGTTATTGCTGTGGCAAGTCATGATACACAAAGTGCTGTGGTTGCAGTCCCTACAGATGAAGAAGATTTTATATTTATCAGTTGTGGAACATGGAGTTTGTTTGGTACAGAACTTAAGGAAGCAGTGATTAATGATACTTCATATCAGTTAGATGTAAGTAATGAAGGTGGATTCGGCGATACATTTACTTTTCTTAAGAATATTATCGGATTATGGCTGGCACAAGAGAGCAGAAGACAGTGGATTAGAGAGGGCAAGGAATATAGCTTTGGTGAGTTAGAAAAGATGGCTTTAGAGGCAGAACCATTTCAGAGTTTTATTGATCCTGATTCACCTGAATTTAATACTGCAGGTGATATTCCAAAACGTATCCGAGAGTTTTGTGAAAGAACAGGACAAAAAGTACCACAGACTATAGGCGAGATTATGTGCTGTATTAATCAGAGTCTTGCAATGAAATACAGATATGCGCTAGAGCAGATTGAGGAATGTACAGGAAAGAAATTTAACAAAATTCATATGATTGGAGGAGGAATTCAGAGCAAACTTCTTTGTCAGATGACAGCTAGTGCCAGTGGAAGAACGGTTATTGCTGGTCCTGTTGAAGCTACAGCATTAGGCAATATTGCAGTTCAGCTTATGGCGTTAGGTGAAATCAAAGACATGAAGGAAGCAAGACAGATTATTAAAGCTTCTGAAACAACATATGAATATACACCACAGGATTCTGAAAAATGGGAAGAAGCATATAAAAAATATGTAGATATAATTAAAAATATTCACAGTTAAAAGAATATAAATTTCATTTTCTTAAAGATTATAATTTATGTTTTTAAATAACATATATTGTAACATATAATATTTTGAGACATAATATGTAATATTTTGAAATGTTTTGAAATATAATGAACATTTTGAAAAATTTTGAAACTAAATATGTAATATTTATGCTTGAATATATTACGTAAATGAAATAAAATAGATACATAAAAGTAACGTACAATTTATAATAAGGAGAAAGTGCAAATGAGAAAAACAATTCAAAAAATTTCAGTAGTTGCATTGGCTGTAGCTGTAATGATGACATCAGCGTTAGTGTTACCAACAGCAAATGTTGATGCGGCAGGAACAGTGAAAAGTGTAAAGGTAACAAACGTAAAAAATAAGAAACTTACACTTACAGTTGGTCAGTCAAAAACATTAAAGGCTAAAGTAACTGTTAAGGGAAAAGCTTCAAAGAAGTTAACTTATAAGACTTCTAATAAGAAGGTTGCAACAGTTTCTAAAAAAGGTAAAGTAACTGCAAAAAAAGCAGGTAGTGCAAAAATCACAGTTGCTTCAAAAGCTAATAAGAAAAAGAAAGTTGTAATCAAAGTTACTGTAAAGAAGAAAGTGGCAGCAGTTACAAAACCTACAACAACTCAGACTACAACAGTTGCACCTACAACAAAACCACAGACAACAACACCAAAGGTAGATGAAACAACTACTAAGAAAGAAGAGACAACTAAACCGGAGGAAACAACTAAACCGGAGGAAACAACTAAACCGGAAGAGACAACAACTAAACCGGAAGAGACAACAACATCTAAGAAAGTTCCTACATTAAATGGTGAGGATAGTGGATCAGGACAGACAACAGATTCAAGTGAATTATTCTAAGGAGAATAAATTTACAGATGATGTATGATAGAAATTTAAGTTAGACTTATTAAATTAAAACCTAAAAGTTTGGCTATATATAAGAAATATAATAATCTACTTATGTAATAGTTAAGCGTGGAAGGAGAACGGATGAGAAAGAATAAATTAAGAATGGGTGCCATTGTAATGATGGCTGTAATGATGCTTTCATGTATACCATGTGTTGCAGGTAAGAATGTCAAAGTAGATGCTGCAACAGCTAACTATACTGAAAAACTTGATATTAGTAAATATAAAGACAATGCTCCAAAACCTAGTGATACATCCTATAAGGATTGGGTGTTTGCAGGATGGTTTAATGATGAGAATTGTACAGATTTTGTAACATCAGATGAAAAAACAGAAGCTACAGGAGAAAAATATGCTAAGTTCGTATCTGCTGATGTATTAAGTGCAAAGTGCCAGATTTTAAACGGGACAACAAAAGATTCAGAAAAAACAAGTATGCGACTTGTAACTACTGTAGATGGATTAGATTATACAAAAGTAGGTTTTGATATTGTTGTTGGTGAAAAAACAGCTGATATCGAAATGACAACTGTATATAAGAAAATTACAGCAAATGATGGAGAGGTTGTGTTCGAATATAATCCAACAGACTTCGATAGCAACGCAACATATTTCGCGACAGTTACATTAACAAATATTCCAAAATCAGGCTTTGAAAAGGGTATCTTCATCAAACCATATTGGGTTACTGTAGACGGTACAAAGGTTTATGGTGTTGAAAGATATGCCAGAGTAGAAGATGAATGGGAAAATATTGTAAATGTTCCGGTAAGAGTTTATACTGATTGTGATGTAGCTGCAGGACATATTAAAGTTACATATGATAAGGATAAATATACATATGCAGGAACAGAAACTGGAGATATCGGAGATGTTTTTGATGAAATGTATGTTGCTGATGATAGCAAAGGTACAGTTTCATGTGTAGGTAATACAGAAAAAGCTGAAAATACAAAGGCTGATGGCATGATCGTTAATTTAAGATTTAAGGCTATATCTGGAACAATAACATCAGAAACATTTAGTGTTACAGATGAATCGTTTGCAAATGAAGATGAAGAATTTGTATATACTGCTGAAAAAGAATTTAATATTTCAGATGTTAATTACAAAGCAGTAGGAAAATAATAATTTTATAAAAACATATAGAGAGATGGTATGACTCGGAATAAATGGGTTATACCATTTCTTTTTTTGTTAATTTTTTCATAAATTCTTTTTGACAATATAATGTATAATTTTTTTACAGTATAATGGATAATTCTTTTTTATAATATAATAAATAATATCTTTTCTACTGATGAAAAATGTGGTATTATATTGACAATACAGTCGCGTTAATGTGTTAGCGTACTAAAGAAAAGGCGATATTTGCTAAATTAACTAGGAGGAATTATGAAGAAGTTTATCGAAAAGTGGAATAGCATATCCTTAATTATCCGTATTGCTATTGGTTTAGTAATAGGTGCGATATTAGGTGTTTTATTTCCAAAAGCAACAGCAATCACAATTTTAGGTGATGTGTTTGTAGGAGCATTAAAGGCTATTGCTCCAATTTTAGTGTTTGTATTAATTATTTCAGCACTTGCGAATGCCAGCAACAGTATAGGTTCAAGATTTAAAACAGTAATCTCGTTATATATGTTAACAACATTGCTCGCTTCATTAGTTGCAGTAGCGGCAAGTTATCTGTTTCCAATCACATTAAAATTTACTGATGCAGCCGAGGGAGAAGCGCCATCAGGTATAGGCGAAGTATTAGGAACTCTTATTACAAATATGTTTCAGAATCCTATTACATCATTGATGAATGCTAATTATATTGGTGTTTTGACATGGGCTGTTATCTTAGGTATGGCATTAAGAATTGTAGCATCTGAGACAACAAAAAATGTATTTACAAATATTGCAGATGCTGTATCAACTGCAGTTAGATGGATTATCAATCTTGCACCATTTGGTATTTTGGGATTAGTTTTTAGTTCTGTTTCTGCTAATGGCTTAAGTACATTTAGTGATTATGGAAAATTATTAGCAGTATTAGTTGGTTGTATGTTATTTGTGGCATTGGTTGTGAATCCTACATTGGTATTTATTTTACTTAGAAAAAATCCATATCCATTGGTATTTAGATGTTTAAAGGAAAGTGGTGTTACAGCATTCTTTACAAGAAGTTCAGCCGCAAATATTCCAGTTAATATGCAGCTTTGTGAAAAATTAGGATTAGATAAAGATATGTATTCTGTATCAATTCCTTTAGGAGCAACAATAAATATGGATGGCGCTGCAATCACAATTGCTATTATGACATTAGCAGCAGCTAATACACTTGGAATATCAGTTGACTTCCCATCAGCATTGATTCTGTGTGTAATGTCAACATTAGCAGCTTGTGGTGCATCAGGTGTAGCAGGTGGCTCATTATTGTTAATTCCTATGGCTTGTTCATTATTTGGAATTAGCAATGATATAGCAATGCAGGTAGTTGGTGTTGGATTTATTATCGGTGTAATACAGGATTCGGTTGAAACAGCATTAAATTCAGCAGGAGACGTATTGTTTGCAGCTACAGCAGAGTTTTATGAATGGAGAAAACAGGGCAAGGAAATTAAATTTAAATAAATTGCAAGCTGAATTGGAAAATTCATATTAGCAAATCTAAAAAAAGCATATTATCAGATAAAATGAATTTCTAAGAGAAAAATGGATTTGTAAGAGAAAAACTAAAATAAATTATAAAACAGTCTATTGTAAATGCTAACGCCACATAAGGCAGTAATTTAAAAAACATCAAACAACAACTTAATGGGCGTTGCAAAGACAGAATAACAGAATAGACAGAGTATTAGGCGTAAATGCCTTTTTAAAAAGTTTGTTTATAAATTTAGTTGTAAATTTATAGCTGACAATATATAATATACTTAACAAGAGAACCGAAAGCTAGATTGAGCCTAGCTTCTGGTTGTGATAGTTAGTTAATAAGTAACGCCTACCTTACCAAGAGAGAGGGCGTTACTTTTTTTGCATTAGTGTAATATGTTGGTTTTTCTGTAGAGTTATCTTCCATTAAATCACTTCTTTTTATGTTTATAATAATATTTCAGTCCTTTCGGTAATTATCTTTCTCAATCTCTCTTTAAGCTCATCGGGGAGCAGGGATTTTTCACACAAAGAAAGCCATTTTGGCGTAAGCGTTACAAGATTTTTTATAAGCTTTTCGGCAGTTTGGTGAGTGATATCGCAGTTGTCGGCAAATTTCAGGAAATCGCCTATGTGGATGTTCATTTTCTTGCCGTTCATAGCAAGTGCAAATTGCTCCTTGTCGGCAGGCATATTTGCATTAACCGGCAGTAAATCGTAAGCAGGAGAAAGCACATATTCGCCCGAACCCTCGGCGGTTTCAATAAGTGAAAAATTCTTTGGGTGCATATCGGAATTGCCGACGATAAAGCAGAAAACAAGCCTTATATAAACTCTGTCGTGAAATCCTGCTCCCATTAGGCACTAACCGCCTTTCGGCTTCTTATGTGGCGTTGACAAAAAATTATCTTAATTATAAAAAACATTTCCTTATCATGTAATATCCGACAGTAAATTTATGCGCATCTTTATTAAAAAAATATTGACATATGAATACATATGCATATAATATTAAATATAAACATATGAATAAATGTTCATATTTAAAAATAAGGCGATTATACTATATAAAACGAATTGAATAAATAATTGCTAAAAAGACAGATTGGAGGTCGGATATTTAGATGATGCAGAATAATGAATTTTTGGTGGCTCATGATGAAGTGGTCAATAAAGTTTTTGAATTGCTGCCTGATGAGGAAGAATTATATGATTTGGCTGAATTATTTAAGGTGTTTGGAGATTCCACACGTATTAGAATTTTACATGCGTTGTTTGTGAGCGAACTTTGTGTAGGCGATATTGCTCAAATTTTGAATTTGAGCCAGTCAGCAGTAAGTCATCAGCTGAAAATCCTAAAAGATGCCAAATTAGTAAGATTCAGAAGAGATGGAAAGGTGATTTTTTATTCTCTTGATGATGACCATGTAAGAACAATACTTAGTATGGGAAGAGAGCATATAGAAGAACGATAAAAAAATTAGATAGTGTAAAGTTCAATATATAAAATGAGTTAAAAAGTAAGGCTATAAATTAATGTGGACTAATAGATTAAAAAATATATTATTTATTACTATTTATGCCTGGATGAAAAAAGAAAGGAATGGAATTACTATGAAAAAAACATATAAAGTAGAAGTGGATTGTGCAAACTGTGCAGCAAAAATGGAAGAAGCTACAAGAAATACAGCTGGTGTAAAAGATGCAACATTAAGTTTTATGACTTTGAAGTTAAAGGTAGAATTTGAAGAAGGAGCAGATATTAATGCTGTAATGAAGGAAGTTTTAAAAAACTGCAAAAAGGTAGAAGATGATTGTGAAATCTATCTTTAGAAGAAAAAACATAAAAATTTAAGGAGTTTAAAGGACAAAATCATGACAAAAAAACAGAAAAAAGTATTGTACAGAATCATAATGGCAACTGTGCTGGTGATTTTTGCAATTATATTTGGAAGGCTATTTAATATGCCTGTTTGGTTGCAGGCTATATTGTATTTGATTTCATATGGTATTATTGGATATGATATTCTAAAAAAAGCGATTAAAGGAATTTTGAACAAACAAATTTTTGATGAAAATTTTCTTATGGCAGTCGCAACTGTAGGGGCTGTACTTTTGGGGGATTTTGAAGAAGGTGTTGCAGTTATGCTTTTCTATCAGATTGGAGAACTTTTTCAAAGCTGTGCAGTAGGAAAAAGCAGGAGAAATATTGCGGAATTAATGGATATACGTCCGGATTATGCCAATGTAATGGTGAATGGAAAAATAGAGCAGGTAGACCCTGATGATGTGGAGGTTGGAACAAAGATTATTATTAATCCGGGTGAAAAAGTTCCAATTGACGGAATTATTGTATCGGGGAAGACCGCTTTAGATACCAGTGCCTTAACAGGAGAGAGTGTACCTAGAAATGTGAAAGAAGGGGATGAGATTGTTAGTGGTAGCATTAATATGAGCGGTGTTGTAACGGTCAGGACCACAAAGGAATTTGGACAATCTACTGTATCTAAAATTCTAGAATTAGTGGAAAATTCCAGTATGAAAAAGTCACGCTCTGAAAATTTTATTACAAAATTTGCAAAGTATTATACTCCGGCAGTATGCTACGGAGCGTTAGCACTAGCTGTGATAGCACCGGTTATTCAATTAATGTTTGGAATAATACCTGATGTTGCAGAATGGATAACAAGAGCCTTGACATTTTTGGTTATTAGCTGTCCATGTGCGCTTGTTATTTCTATCCCGCTTAGCTTTTTTGGCGGAATAGGGTGTGCTTCAGCGAATGGAATTCTTGTAAAAGGCTCTAATTATTTAGAAAGCTTATCGAAAACTAAGTATGTGGTATTTGATAAAACAGGAACTCTGACAAAGGGAATTTTTGAAGTTGACAACATATATTGTCAGCCTGGAATGGATGAGAAAAAAATACTTTATTATGCAGCTCATACTGAATGTGGTTCTAATCATCCAATAAGCCAAAGTGTGAAGCGAGCATATGGTGATGCAATAGACTTAATAAAAGTTAGTGACATTGAAGAGATTTCAGGCTACGGCGTTAAGGCATTTGTTGATGGTAAAGAAGTCTACGTTGGCAATGCTAAATTAATGAAAAAAGCAGAGATTGATTTTGTGGAAAAACAGAATCTAGGAACAATAGTTTATGTTGCAGTAGATAATATTTATGCTGGTTGCATAACCATAGAAGATGCTATTAAGGATAACTCTAAAATAGCTATTGACAGATTGAAAAATAACGGTGTTGAAAAGACCGTAATGCTTACCGGAGATAACAAGGATATAGCAGAAAAGGTTGGAGAAATACTTGAGATTGATATTGTAAAAAGCGAACTTCTTCCGGGTGACAAGGTATATGAAGTGGAAAAAATGTTGGATATGAAAGACAAGAATGAGGCGCTTGTATTTGTAGGCGATGGAATCAATGACGCTCCGGTGTTGTCGCGTGCTGATATTGGAATAGCTATGGGAGCTTTGGGTTCGGATGCAGCTATAGAAGCAGCAGATATTGTGCTGATGGATGATAATCCTGCAAAAATTGCTCTTGCTATGAAAATTTCAAAAGGCACATTGAAAATCGTAAAGGAAAATATAGTTTTTGCATTAATAATAAAAGCAGTATGTCTTGTTCTTGGAGCATTCGGAATTGCAAATATGTGGCTTGCAATTTTTGCAGATGTAGGCGTAATGGTGTTGGCAGTATTGAATGCTACGAGAGCACTTAGGATAAAATAAATAAAAAAGTCATTGTATGTAACACAATGACTTTTTTATAATGATTCAGATATAATCATCTTAGACTCTTATAATATAGTAGGTAGGCTTCTTTAAATTGTGGATATCTTCTTTTGGTTAAATATGCTCTATACTTTCCGTTATATAAGTTAATAATGGAATGATCAAAATCGGATATATATTGTAAATTGACAATATAGCTTCTATGAGAAAGAAAAAAATAAGGAATATTTAGTGTTGATATCCAATATTTCATACTCTGTACAGATTCATAATCGTGGTTTTTAGTATGTACAATCACCTTATGTTCATCAGCTTCAATGCATATAATATCATTAGTAGATAAAACATATACGCCTTTTTTAGTTTCAATAGGAATTTGCAAAGTGTTGCTATTATATAATTGAAGGGCGTCTTCCATATTTCTATAGATTCGATTCTTGTCTAATGGTTTTGGAAGGTAACGAAAAGCATGGAATCTCATTGCTTCATCTAGGTATTCGAGATGTGAAGTAACAATAAATATAATGGTATTGGGATTCTCCTTTTTTAGCGAAGAGCCAATATATATACCATTTAGATTAGGCATTACGATGTCCATAAATACAATATCCTTACGACCTGTATCTGAAATTAGAGATTTTCCATTGTTATAGATGATGATTTCTGGAACTTTAAGTGATTTTTTCTTAAAAAAGATTTGTAATAATTTTTTTAGCTGTTCTGAAATTTCTAGGTTGGCATCACATATTAATATTCTCATAAAAATTCACCTTTCATAGTTTGTAACATAATTATAACATATGAACAATTCTGTTCAATAATAATTTTTCTATTTTCCATTTTTTGTAAAAAATGCTAAAAAAAGACCAAAATTGGCTAAAAAATGTCGTTTCACGTAAATAATATTGAAAAATAATTGACATTAGATATAATCAAAGTGGAAACTAAAAGTACGGAGATTTAATATATTAATTTAAGGAGGTACAATTATGAGAAATGTAGTGAAAAAAAGTTTAGCGATTGCAACATTGATAGTTATGGTTTTTACAATGAATGTATTCGCTTTTGACACAGGGACAGGTACAGTTAAAGTTCCAACGGGTTCTAAATATGTTGTTGCTAAAACTAAAATTAAACGAAGTTTGGATTATAATTATGTAATGGTAAAGGCTAATAGCGTATATCCAACAGAGGAAGGGGCAAAGGACACTTATACGAGATGTAAAACAAGGATATATTATAGTGATACTCCTATTTCAGATGAAGAACTCCTGACAGAAGGAGTATTGAAAAAGGTTACCCTTTATAATGGTTATTTATCAAAAACGACATTTAGAATTAAATTTGCAGGAAATGATCCTGATTTGTCAGCTTATGTTGCTTATTATTATAATGGAAAATAAAGTTGTTAAAAAGGCTCATCACTGTTAAGGTTTAATGATTAATAGTGATGAGCCTTTTGCGAAAGGAAAATTATATGTTAAAGAAATCCGTTAGAATGCAAATATCTTATTTAACAAGAAGCAAATCTGCAATATTTATCTTGTTTGCATTGTTAGCAGCGATAGGTATTAATTTCTTAAATAATCTGGGCGAAAATAGTGAGGTTATGTACATTACTCAAATGTTTAGTTTTGAAAAAGTGCTAAGCTTATCAAGTTGGACAGGGGTAGGATATTATATGATGGAATATTATCCTTTGTTAATAGTTATACCCACAGGATGTGCATATATCATTGATAGAAATTGTGGAGTTAATACATATATACAGTCAAGAGTTGGTAAAAGGAATTATTGGTATGGAAAACTGATATCAGTATTTGTTTTGACATTTTTAATTTTTACTTTACCATATTTAACTGAAATTATTCTGGATGTGCTATGCTTCGATATGAGCTCTAAAGGTGATCCTTCTAGGTCTGCATACTGGATGAGTATTGAATCAGAGAATATATATTTTTTATCACAAATTCTGCTGCATAATAGAATAATATATTCGCTCATAATGACGGTACTGTTTGGATTAGCATCAGCAGTACTTGCTACATTTAATTTTTCAGTTACAACGTTGCCGATGTTTAAAATAAAAATATTCGCTTATTTTCCTATATATGTATTATTCTTTGTGATTTCAATGTTAGAAAAAATTGTGAATTTGAATTTTACGATGGATTATTATTTTATTTTGCGAATGTTTGAAATTACAACTGCTAAAAATTATATAGCATATGTAGTCTTTTTGATGGCATTGTTAGCAATATCTGTTGGATTGATTGAGCGAAAGATTAAGAAAGAAGATGTGTTATGATGAAAAACATTAAGATTATATGCGTAGCGCTGGTAGTTGGAATTGTATGTGCGGGGACCGGTTTTTTTAAAGTCGAGAGTGTGCCGGTTTCTAGGATTGTATTATTTAATGCGTTTAATGGGATTGAGTATTATCCGCAATATATATCACAGTTTACATATCAGTATATACCATTATTTGCTTTTCAAATTATCTTTGCTACACATATATATAAGCACTTCTGTTGCGCAAGCGTTTATTTCTTTTCAAGGAATATCAATCGAATAAAGTGGTTTTCAGGAGAAGTGTTAAGACTTTATGTATATGCAGTTATGTATCTAACTGTTGTTAGTATTGCACAAATTGTTGTTATTAGTATGTTTTCAAAAATTGTATTAGATAATACAACCTTTATAATACTATTTTATTATATAGTTATATATTCATTGTATTTGTTATTTACTACACTGGCTATAAATATACTTTCAATTACCTTTAGCAGTAATATAGGATTTATTATTGTACAAGGTATAATATTGTTAGCAATTTCAACTTATTTCTATTTGGGAAATTATATCAAAGACGATATTATAACAAAAAAAGCAGTTTTGTTTATAAAAAGTAATATAATTGCGAATCTTGTTTTTTCAATACACAGCAGTAATATTAACAAATTAAATGCTTTAATTAATACAGTGGGAATAAATTTTGATATGAATTTTTCAATTATTTATTACATGATAATATGCATTGTAGTTATAGTCTTTGGCGCTTATGTTGTAGAAAAGTATGAGTTTATAACAAATAGTAAGGAAATGTGATAACATAGGAAAGGACAGAAAATGAAATTAATAGCTGATAATATTTCAAAAACGATAGATAAAAAAGAAATTCTGAAAAACATAAGTATTAATCTTGAGAGTGGTTATATTTATGGGTTTGTAGGACGTAATGGTTCTGGAAAAACAATGTTATTCAGAGCATTATCGGGTTTGATGACAATAACATCTGGTAAAATTTTTTTAGATGATAAAGAACTACATAAAGATATGAGAGTGTTGGATAATATAGGTATTGTCATTGAAAATGCAGGTTTGTATCCGGAATTAACTGGTTTTGAAAACCTTAAACTCTTAGCTAAGTTAAATAATAAAATAGATGACGAGCAGATTAAGTCAACAATATCTAGAGTGGGATTGGATCCTAATGATAAAAGAACATTTAAAAAATATTCATTGGGAATGAAGCAGCGTATAGTTATTGCTCAGGCAATTATGGAAAAACCGGATATTTTAATGTTAGATGAACCAACGAATGCATTAGATGAGGAAGGTGTAGAATTAATAAGAAAAATAATTAAGGAGGAAAAAGAAAGGGGAGCAATGGTATTAATTGCAAGCCACAACAAAGAAGACATAGAAATTTTGGCAGATAAGGTGTTTTTGATAAATGATGGAATATTAAAGGAAAGTTGAGAACAATGATATGAAACTTAGATATGTAGCAATTATATATGCTTTAGTATTTTGCGCATTATTGAGTATAGGCTTGTATACCAGGTTATCATATAAAGATTTTAATAAAGAAAAAGAGCCAATGAAGAATTTTTCAGTAGGTTTATTAGAAGATAACCTGGTTAATGCCGGAATTAAGACTATGAAAAATGAATTAGAAGAAAGTAATATAATTCTGGCAGTAGAATGTAAGGACAAATCGTGCTTTACGTATTCCTGTACCACGCAAAATGTTGAAGTGAAAAAAGTTTTTAAAGGCAATGACATAGAAGTGGGAGATATAATTAAGATGTGCACAGCCACTCATATTTTTATTCGTGAAGATATGTATGTTGAGGGAAAACCAGCAATAAATTTAGATTTTGTAAATGAAATGCAGGTAGGAAAAAATTATTTGGTTTTTTTGGATAGAAAAGCAAATAATAGTGATATTTATATTAAACCGGATAGATTTTATATTAGACCAGTGTTTTGTTATGAACAGATAAGCAATACTCCATGTAAGTCAATTAGCAAAGAACAAAGTTCTGCCTTATATCAGGATGTGTCTGATAACGAGTTTTTTATAACATCACAAAAAGGTATAGATAAAATGGAAAAATATAAGAATTATCTGATAAGTAAATATGCTTACTGAAATATTTCGGAAAAAGAGATGTCATGTGTGGCATCTCTTTTTTTGCATCAAATCTTAATAAAATTTTATAATCGGGTAGTAAAATTTTATC
>CAYWUE010000046.1:0-14666 GCA_964461415.1 uncultured Eubacterium sp. | reverse complement strand
ACTTTTGGGTGTGAATGCAGTTGTGGCGGAATTGGCATACGCGCATGATTCAGGTTCATGTTCTCGCAAGGGAGTGTGGGTTCAAGTCCCATCAACTGCATTTAAAACTCAAAAAAGGAAATATGATTTACATAAAAAAAGGTCTAGACTTAACTTGAAAGAGCTAGAAAAACACAAATTTTTACATAAAATTTTACCTAAATTTTAGAAAAAAGTTGTTGACACTAAACTTTGATTATGATATTATATTCCTTGCGTGTGAAACGTAAGCGGAAGTGTCGGAACTGGCAGACGAGCAAGACTAAGGATCTTGTGCATATTGCTTGCGTGTGGGTTCAAGTCCCATCTTCCGCATAAAAGCAGGTCGAATGACCTGCTTTTTTATGTAATAGGAAATTCATATAAGTTTCTTATTATATAAAAAACATATTTTTTCCGATTTGTGTCTAAAAAAAATCTATTATAAAAAATGTATTCTATCATAGTGCTCTATCGTAGAAAATTCTTTTTATTTCCTTATAATAAAAAATGTGTTAATATTAATATATGTGTTGTGAACACATTTTCGACTACCGGATTGCATATGATTATATGAGAGGTGAGGTCCTATGAATATTAGAGAACAAAGCGAAAAACAAGAACAGTCATACTTGAGCCCGTATGCAGCATTAAGCAGCAAAAGCAAAGGACGTGATAGAGAAGAAGAACAGTGTGAAATAAGAACTGTTTATCAGCGTGACCGAGATAGAATAATACACTGCAAGGCGTTCAGAAGATTAAAGCATAAGACACAGGTCTTTTTGGCACCGATGGGTGATCATTATAGAACTAGGCTTACTCATACGTTAGAAGTATCTCAGATAGCGAGGACCATATCAAAAGCACTAAGACTTAATGAAGATTTGACTGAGGCCATTGCACTGGGCCATGATTTAGGTCACACACCTTTTGGACATGCAGGAGAGGCAGCTCTTAATGAAGTATGCAGTAAAGGATTTGAACATTTCAGACAGAGTATAAGAGTGGTTGAGGTGCTGGAAAACAATGGGAAAGGACTAAATCTTACGAAGGAAGTAAGAGATGGAATTATCAATCATAGAACCAGTGGAAATCCTTCTACTTTAGAGGGAAAGGTAGTAAGGTTATCTGATAAGATTGCTTACATAAACCATGATATTGATGATGCAATAAGAGGAAAGATAATTATGGAAAATGATATTCCTAAGGAATATGCAGATATATTAGGAAGTACTACTAAAATAAGATTAGACACATTGATTCGTGATGTTGTTTCAAACAGCATTGAAAAAGACAACATAATGATGTCGCCTAAGGTAGAAGAAGCTATGATGGGATTAAGAAAATATATGTTTGAGAGTGTATATACCAATCCCTTAGCAAAAAGCGAGGAAATAAAGGCTAAGGCTATGTTGAAACAATTATATGAATATTATATGAAACACATGGAATTAATGCCGGAAGAATTTATATATTTGATTGAAAAGCAAGGGCAGGATGAAGAACAGGTTGTCTGCGATTATATTGCGGGAATGACAGATCAGTATTCTGTGGCCAAGTTTCAGCAGATATATGAACCGGGATTTTGGAAAATGTGGTAAAAAAAGATGAGAGGCACAAATGTTTTATTCAGAAGATATTATCGAACAGGTTAGAGCAGAAAATAATATAGTTGATGTAATCGGTGATTATGTGAAACTACAAAAAAAAGGAAGTTCTTATTTTGGATTATGTCCTTTTCACAATGAAAAATCACCATCTTTTTCGGTAGCACCAAATAAGCAGATGTATTATTGTTTTGGATGTGGAGAGGGAGGAAACGTAATTTCGTTTCTTATGAAATATGAGAATTATACATTTGTGGAAGCTCTAGAAGTTTTGGCTAATCGTGCAGGAATTGAACTTCCAAAGATGGAATATTCAAAGGAAGCACAGCAAGAAAAAGATTTAAAAACAAAAATTATAGAAATAAATACTGAAGCTGCAAAATACTATCATTATCTTCTGCGCTCGGACAGAGGAAAATTAGCATATAATTATCTTAAAGGAAGAGAACTGTCAGATGAGACTATTGTAAAATTTGGATTAGGATATTCAGATAAGTACAGTAGCAATTTGTATCAGTATTTGAAAACAAAAGGATATAGTGATAATGAACTAAAGGAAACAGGACTTTTCACTTTTGATGAAGCAAAAGGTGTAAATGACAAGTTTTGGAATCGTGTTATGTTTCCTATAATGGATGCTAATAACAGAGTTATAGCTTTTGGCGGAAGAGTTATGGGTGACGGAAAACCTAAATATTTAAATTCTCCTGAAACAAAGGTTTTCGACAAGAGTAGAAATCTGTATGGATTAAATGTGGCAAGAACATCGAGAAAAGATTATATGCTTATATGTGAAGGATATATGGATGTAATAAGCCTTCATCAATCAGGATTTAATAATGCAGTGGCAGCTCTTGGAACAGCATTTACATCACGTCATGCATCTTTGATAAAGAGATATGCGAAGGAAGCAATTCTTACTTTTGACAGTGATGAGGCAGGAACAAAAGCAGCCTTACGTGCAATTCCTTATCTTAGAGAATCAGGATTAGCAATTAAGGTTTTAAGTATGAAACCATATAAGGATCCTGATGAGTTTATAAAAGCGCTTGGAAGGGAAGCATATGAGGATAGAATAAAAAATGCAACTAATTTCTTTATATTTCAGGTAGAGGCAGAAAGAAAAAAATATAATCTGTCTGATCCACAGGAGAAAACTAACTTTTACAACAAAGTTGCAGAAATGCTTCTGGTTTTCAATGATGATATGGAAAGAGAAAATTATATTGATTCTGTTTGTGAGAATTTTGGAATACCAAAAGAAGGACTTACAAGACTTGTTAAGAAAAAAGCACTTAATTATATAGGTAAAGAAGAAACGATACAGGAAACACGTCAGGAAAATAAGAAAAATACAAAAGATGATGTTGTTGTGAAAACTCAGAGGATTTTGCTTGCTTATCTGATTGATAGAGAAAGCTGGTTTAAGAAAGTAGCTCAGATTGTTTCTCCAAATGATTTTGTGGATCCGTTCTATAAGGGAATTGCAACAAAATTTTGGGAACAGATGGAATCTGGGAAAGGCAATCCGGCTCAAATTATGGACAGCTATACAGATGAGGAAGAACATAAAAAAGTTGCAGAGCTTTTTGTATCTCCTATCAGGGCTAATCTAAGCATTGCAGAGCAGGAAAAGGCAATAAATGATGCAGTAATAAAAATAAAAAAAGCAAGTCTTGACTACAAAGCCTCAAAGGCAACAGAAATACAGGAGTTGCAGGAAATATTAAAAGAACAGAATGAACTAAGAAAGATACATATAGTATTAGACTAAAGTATAAAATAATATTTTTAATTATAAATACAAAGCAGCATTATTAAGAATATTGGAGTAATAAATTAAATCCACAAGAAAAAGAGTGAAAAGATGTTATCAAAAAGACTAGAACAGGTGGCATTAATGGTCACTAAAGGTAATATAATAGCGGATATAGGCACAGATCATGGATATGTGCCCATTTACCTCATAAAGAACAAAATTTGTCCTAAGGCTTATGCTATGGATATAAATAAAGGACCGATTGAAATTGCAAAAAAGAATATAATAAGTTATGGATTGGAAAATCAGATTACAACTTTACAATCTGATGGGTTAGATATGCTTGAACCTAATATGGCGGATACTGTAATTATTGCCGGAATGGGTGGAGAGCTGATAGTAAACATATTAGAAAAAGGTTTAGAAAGGTTAGAAAATTGCCAAAAACCTTTAAACGAATTAGTTTTGTCACCTCAAAAACGTATTGATATGGTAAGAAAATATCTGATGGATAACAGTTGGCAAATTGTTGATGAAAAAATGCTTATTGATATGAATAAGTTTTATACTGTAATCAAAGCAAAAAAAGGTAGGGAAAAAGTAGATTACAGACCTGAAGAGTTATTATATGGAAGAATTTTATTAAATAGAAAAGATGAAATTCTAAGACAATATCTTGAAGTAGAAAATAATAAGTTTGAAAATGTCAGAGCAACAATGTTGCAAAGCAACAGCGAAGGCATTGACGAAGTTGACAGAATTTTAGAATATAACAAAGCAGGGAGGGCGGCATATGATTAATGTTACTATAGGACAGGAATTTTACCCTTATGAGGATGGAACTACACTTTATGAAATAGCAAAGGAACATCAGGATAAATATAAAAATCAGATTATATTAGCAAAGTGTAATGGTATATTATGTGAATTGTCAAAGGTGCTTGTGGAAAGCTGTACGGTAAGTTTTGTTACAACTTCAAGTTTTGTTGGAAATGAATGTTATAGAAGAAGTGTTGAATTTTTAATGCTAAAAGCATTTTATAGTGTTGTAGGCAGACGTGCTATAGAAAAAGTATCTGTCCATTGTTCTGTAAGCAAGGGATATTATTGTCAGATATATGGCAATGTAGAAGTTACAGAAAAGCTTTTATCGCAGGTTAAGCAGGAAATGATAAAGCTTTGTAACAGGGACATTTTGATACAAAAAGAAGCATTGCCTACTGCAAAAGCTATTCAAAGGTTTTCACGTTATGGAATGAATGATAAAGTTCATTTGCTAAAGTATAGAAGGTCATCTTCAGTAAATGTATATAAACTAGAAGGATTCGAAGATTATTTTTATGGATATATGGCTTATTCAACAGGAATATTGAAAAAATTTGATTTGATTAAATATGACGAAGGCTTTGTCTTGCAGATGCCTACTCGTGATAATCCGGATATTGTGCCTGAATTTGTTCCAAGAAATAAGGTGTATGATGTTATAAAAAAATCAAAAGACTGGGCAGAAATGATTGGTGTTTCTACAATTGGATTTTTGAATGATAAAATCACTGAAGGGAAAATGAATGACATTATAATGGTTCAAGAGGCGTTGCAGGAGAAGAGAATAGGGGACATTGCAGCTGATATTGCATCAAGAGAAAATGTAAAGATGATAATGATAGCAGGACCTTCTTCGTCAGGAAAAACATCTTTTTCTAAGAGGCTTTCTATTCAATTAATGGCACATGGACTAAAACCTCATGCCATATCTGTTGATAATTATAGTGTGAACAGGGAAGATACACCCGTTGATGAAGAAGGAAAATTTGACTATGAAGTTTTAGAGGCATTGGATGTGAAATTCTTTAATCAGCAAATGACAGAGCTTTTAGATGGCAGAAAAGTGGAACTTCCGGTATTTGATTTTGTTGCAGGAAAAAGATTCTTTAATGGTGATTATTTAAAGCTTGGGGAAGATGATGTGCTTGTAATAGAAGGAATCCACTGTCTGAACGATAAGATGTCATATAGTCTTGATGATGAGAAAAAGTATAAGATTTATGTAAGTGCATTAACTCCGGTTAACGTAGACGAACATAACAGGCTTGCAACATCAGATTTGAGGCTTCTTAGAAGAATTGTAAGAGATGTAAGAACAAGAGGGACCTCGGCAGAACACACAATAGAAATGTGGAAAAGAGTGCGTAGGGGAGAAGAAAATAATATTTTTCCGTATCAGGATACGGCAGATGTGGTTTTTGATACAGCAATGGTATATGAGCTTTCTGTGCTTAAAATCTACGCTGAACCTGCATTGTTTAGCATACCGGAGGGTACCGCAGAATATCAGGAAGCAAAAAGATTGCTTAAATGTTTAGATTATGTCTTAGGCATGCCAAAAGAAGCCATACCACAAAATTCCCTGCTAAGAGAGTTTGTAGGCGGCAGTATATTTAATGTGGGATAACTTTTTTAGTTGCAAAATGAAAGTGAGTATGTTATTTTATTTTATGGTAATTTTTATAAATAATTATGAGTAAGGCAGATGATCGCAGCTGCTATTGCCGAAAGGACGCAGGTGAGGAAAGTCCGGGCTTCATAGGGCAGGGTGCCGGCTAACGGCCGGTGGAGGTGACTCCCAGGAAAGTGCAACAGAAATAATACCGCCGGATTTCCGGTAAGGATGAAATGGCAGTGTAAGAGACTACCGCTTTGGTGGTAACATCAAAGGTCAATGTAAACCCCACTTGAAGCAAGACCGAGCAGAAAGCATATAGTTGCCCGCTAGCTTTCGGGTAGGTCGCTTGAACATATTGGTAACAATATGTCTAGATAGATGATCATCCACGACATAACCCGGCTTACAGCTTTACTCATTTTATTATAAATAAATTATATACATTTTCCGGATATTATATGATGATAGACGGGCAAGGAGGTAACAATGGCAGTTAATATAACAAAGGAAATGACAATGGGTGAACTTCTTAACATTGATAGAGGAGTTGCTGTTGTTTTAATGAATGCAGGTATGCATTGTATAGGTTGTCCTTCTTCTATAGGTGAATCACTTGAAGAAGCATGTATGGTTCATGGAATAGAAGTGGATGAATTGTTAAAGAATATAAATGAATATTTTGAAGCTAAATAGTTTGAGTTAAAAAAGCTGTATCGAAGCTAAATAATATATTTTATAGAAATAGCAAAAGATGTATTATGCAAACTAAAAGTATGCTATAAAACAGATATTCAAAATATATTTAATTTTAAATATATTATAATTAAAAAAACTATATTCGAAGCTGTTGTTGAGCTTGAATATAGTTTTTTTGTTTAAGAAAGACTTTTTTATTAATTTTTAATAAAAAACTGATTTGGCTAAATTATGTTATAACAGAAAATTAAAAGTAAAAAATATTATTATTTGGTTTAATTAAGCTTTATAATTGAATTGTATAGAAGTTTTTCGAGCTTGTCAGCAACAGTGGAAGCTACTTCAACTACTTCGCTGTCATCTAGTGGTTGCCCGGTAATTCCTGTTGCCATATTCGTAATACAGCTGATTCCGCAAACCTTCATCCCGCAATGAATGGCAGCCATTGCTTCACAGGCAGTGCTCATTCCAACTGCGTTAGCACCGATTGACTTGTATGCTAAAACCTCAGCAGGTGTTTCATAGTTAGGACCTGTGGTTTGAAGATAAATGCCCTCCTTTAGAGTTATATTTTCTTCTTTTGCAACCTTTCTAATAATATTGTTGAATTCATGATTGTAAACATTAGTCATGTCTGGAAAACGAACTCCAAGCTGTTCAATATTTGCTCCGATAAGAGGAGAAGGAACAAATGATGAAATATGATCAGTAATCAGCATCAAATCTCCCGGTACAAATGTTTTGTCGATGCCACCGGCAGCATTCGTAAGGACTAGCTTTGTAGCGCCAAGCATTCGCATTATACGAATAGGAGTGACAACCTGTTCCATAGAATATCCTTCATAATAATGAATTCTTCCATCCATAAGCACAACTGGAATATCGGCGATATATCCAAAAATAAAACGTCCTGCATGCATCTTGTTGGTACTGACAGGGAAATCTTTAATATCTGAATAATTAATAGTGCATACAGACTTTATTTTCTTGGAAAAATTATTAAGACCAGAGCCTAGAACAATTGCTGTAGTAGGAATGAAATCAGTTATTTCACGTATCTGTTCGAGATAGAAATTTAATTTATCATATTGCGTTTTGAAATTGCTTTTTGTATTCATAAAAACCTCCGTTTCGCCACCTCTAGCTTGTGACACAAATAGTAAAAAATATTTTTTAAGCTAACATCCTAGGATGTTAATTATTGAACCATTTATTATTTATTTTTTCGATTATAGCAACTATTTAAGTGTATGGCAAATGGAAAGCAAGAGAATTATAATGTAAAAGTATTGGGATTATGTTATAATATCATTTGATTAGTAAAAAATTTCACACTAAATGTTTACTAATTATTCTGATTAGTAAAATGTAATAATAAGAAACAAAAAGTAATGAAAAGTGAATTAGTAAACCACTGAAAATAGTGGTAAATACAGGAGAATACGCATAAATGAAGGTGGTAAAATAAAATGATAGCAATTATCGATTATGACGCTGGTAATATAAAAAGTGTTGAAAAAGCATTTGAGTATATTGGTGAGAAAACCATTGTTACTAGAGATAGAGAGGAAATATTAAGAGCTGATAAGGTAGTTTTACCGGGAGTTGGAGCTTTTGGTGATGCCATGAAAAAGTTGTATGATTATAATTTGGTGGACACTATAAAAGAGGTTGTCAACAGAAAAATTCCGTTTTTAGGAATATGTCTTGGAATGCAATTATTATTTGAGACAAGCGATGAAGCTTTAGGAGTCAAAGGACTTGGAATTTTGCCAGGCAGGATATTAAGGATTCCAGATAAGCCAGGATTTAAAATTCCGCATATAGGCTGGAATTCATTGGAACTGACTAATAACGGAAGACTTTATAGGGGGATAGATGAACAGGCATATGTTTATTTTGTTCACTCATATTACTTGAAATCCAATGATGAAAATATTGTGAAGGCTAGTACCGAATATGTTACACACATTCATGCATCTGTAGAAAAGGACAACGTATTCGCATGTCAGTTTCATCCTGAAAAAAGTGGAGATGTAGGACTTATGATATTGAAAAATTTTGCAAAACTGTAAAATTTATATATAGATTTACATTATAATTGAAAAATAATGCGGATTTATTAAACGACAATTTTATTAATCAAATAAAAATATTGATAATTTGTAGAATAATAAGACTTAAAAATTAGAATTTAAAATGGAGATTATATAATGCATACAAAAAGAATTATTCCTTGTCTGGATGTGAATAATAATCGAGTTGTAAAAGGAACGAATTTCGTTAATTTAAGAGATGCCGGTAATCCGGTGGAAGTGGCTAAAGCCTATAACAAAGCAGGAGCAGATGAGCTTGTATTTTTGGATATTACTGCAACATCAGACCATAGAAAAACTGTTACAGACCTTGTCAGACGTGTTGCAGAACAGGTTTTTATTCCATTTACTGTAGGTGGAGGAATTAGAAATGTAGATGATTTTAAGGCGTTGTTAAGAGAGGGTGCGGATAAAATATCGATTAATTCGTCGGCAATTATGAATCCTAATCTTATAGGTGAAGCGGCTGATAAGTTTGGTAGTCAGTGTGTTGTTGTGGCAATTGATGCAAAAAGACGTGAGGATGGCAGCGGTTGGAATATTTATAAGAATGGTGGACGTATAGATATGGGGATAGATGCAGTAGAGTGGGCTATGAAAGTTGACCAACTTGGAGCCGGAGAAATACTCCTTACCAGCATGGATTGTGATGGCGTAAAGCAAGGATATGATTTAGAGCTAACAAGACTTATTGCAGAAAATGTATCTGTTCCGGTAATTGCATCAGGAGGCGCCGGAAATATGGAACATTTTTTGGATGCTTTAACATATGGCAAAGCAGATGCAGCACTAGCGGCGTCACTTTTTCATTACAAAGAATTAGAAATAAAAGATTTAAAGAATTACTTAGATAAGAAGGGAGTATCGGTACGTCTGTAACCCTTACAATTTTACATATTTAGTACCAATATTAATTATGAAATATTACTTTATTATAAATCCACAAAGTGGAAAAATAGACAAGCAGTTTTTAGAAAATAATATAATAAATGCCTGTATGAAGAGAAATATAACTTATGAATTTTTGTATACTAAGTGCGTTAGAGATGCAGAAAAAATTGCAAAAGATATACCTGACGAGGAATGCGTAGTATTTTCGGTGGGTGGTGATGGCAGTCTCAATGAGGTTCTTAATGGTATTGCTGATGACAAAAACAAGATTTTAGGTAATATTCCATCCGGAAGTGGAAATGATTTTGAGAAGTCGCTTAAACAATATGACAAAGGAATTATTGATAGTGATTTAGGATTAATTAACGGAAGATATTTTATAAATGTAGCATGTTTAGGCTTAGATGCTGATGTAGCAAACAACCTTGACTGGACTAGAAATAAAAAATGGATACCCATAAAACAAAGGTATAATGTAAGCTTGGTATATACATATTTCAAATATAAGTTTAAAAAATTAAAAATTCAGATGGGCAATGACTCAATGGAAAATGAGTGCACAATACTTGCTGTTTGCAATGGCCAATATTATGGTGGTGGATTTAGAATTGCGCCTCATTCCAGTTTGAATGATGGATTGTTAGATATTTATTATGTTGAAAAAATGGCTAAGCCCAAGATTATTCCGGTGTTATTAAAACTGATTAAGGCTACTCATGAAAGCTGTCCTGCAGTAAAAAGATATAATAAAAAAGCAATTGTAGTAGATTGTGCTGATAATTATACTTTTAATGTGGATGGAGAAATGATAACTGACAATCATTTTGAAATTGAATTAAAAAAGAATGCAATTAAAGTATTTAATGATAGAGAATTTATAGAAGAAGTTCTTGGAAAATAAATTTTCATTATTATTAGTGTACCAGCTAAAGGCTGTGGAATGGAGATTAATATGACAATGATTACAAATGATTGGCTTGAACCGTTAAAGAATGAATTTGTCAAGTCATACTACAAGGAATTATATGAATTTGTAAAAGATGAATACAGCAAGACAGTGGTTTATCCACCTGCAGATGATATTTTCAATGCATTTCATTTTACACCACTTAAGGATGTAAAAGTGGTGCTTATAGGACAAGACCCGTATCACAATGTGAATCAGGCACATGGTCTTAGTTTTTCAGTGCTTCCCGGAAATGATACACCACCATCTTTAGTGAATATTTATAAAGAATTACATGAGGATTTGGGATGCTATATTCCTAATAATGGATATTTGAAAAAATGGGCTGACCAGGGAGTGTTACTTTTAAATACAGTATTAACTGTAAGAGCACATCAGGCTAATTCACATCAGGGCAAAGGCTGGGAGCAGTTTACAGATGCAATAATAGAAGCAGTAAATGCACAGGACAGACCGATAGTATTTTTCTTATGGGGAGCTCCGGCTGGACGAAAGGCAAAGATGCTCACTAACCCTAAGCACCTAGTTTTGACAGCTCCGCATCCAAGTCCATTGTCAGCATATAGAGGCTTTTTTGGATGTAAGCATTTCAGCAAAGCAAATGAGTTTTTGCAAGCTAATGGAATAGAGCCGATTGATTGGCAGATTGAAAATATTTAATAACGAAAAGAGGAAAATATGAGTATTTTAAATGTTGAGCATTTGACACATGGTTTTGGTGACAGAGCCATATTTAATGATGTGTCATTTAGATTATTAAAGGGTGAACATATAGGGCTTGTTGGAGCAAATGGTGAAGGCAAGTCTACTTTTTTGAATATAGTTACCGGAAAATTAATGCCGGATGAAGGAAAGATAGAATGGGCTAAGAATGTAAGAGTTGGATATCTTGATCAGCATACAGTCCTAAAAAAAGGTATGACGATACGAGAAGTGTTGGCTTCAGCTTTTGATTTTCTATTTGAGCAGGAAGCAAGAATGAATGAAATCTGTGAAAAAATGGGAGAAGCTAATGAAGAGGAATTAGAGGCATATATGGAAGAATTAGCAGTAATTCAGGATATGCTGACACTTCACGATTTTTATTTGATTGATTCAAAGGTAGATGAGGTGGCTAGAGCTTTAGGACTGCTTGATTTAGGATTGGAAAAAGATGTAAACGATTTAAGTGGAGGTCAGAGAACAAAAATACTGTTAGGAAAGTTGCTTCTTGAAAAGCCGGATATCCTTCTTTTAGACGAACCGACTAACTACCTTGATGCAGAACATATTGAATGGCTTAAAAGATATTTGCAGGATTATGAGAACGCATTTATCTTAATATCACATGACATTACATTTTTGAATAGTGTAATTAATTTGATTTATCATATGGAAAATCAGCGTCTTGACAGATACGTTGGTGACTATGATAAATTTATGGAAGTTTATGCTGTGAAGAAAGCACAAAAGGAGGCTGCATATAATAGACAGCAAAAGGAAATAGCAGAACTAAAAGATTTTGTGGCGAGAAATAAAGCACGTGTGGCAACAAGAAATATGGCGATGTCAAGGCAGAAGAAGCTTGATAATATGGATTTGATTGAGCTTGATAGAGAAAAACCAAAGCCGGAATTTAACTTTAAGGAAGCAAGAACTTCCGGAAAGATTATTATTGATGCAAAAGATTTGGTAATCGGTTATGACGAGCCACTTTCAAAACCAATCAATGTAACAATGGAACGTGGACAAAAAATTGCAGTTATTGGAACTAATGGAATAGGAAAAACTACATTGTTAAAAAGCATACTTGGTTTGATTAAGCCAATTGAGGGCAATGTAGAATTGGGAGATTATCTGAATATTGGATATTTTGAGCAGGAAATGAAGGAAGAAAATAGAAATACCTGCCTTGATGAGATTTGGAATGAATTTCCAGCATTTTCACAGTATGAAGTGAGAAGTGCTCTTGCCAAATGTGGTCTTACAACTAAACATATAGAAAGCCAGGTAAGGGTTTTAAGTGGCGGAGAGCAGGCGAAAGTACGCTTATGCAAGTTGATTAATCGTGAAAGCAATGTTTTGTTATTAGATGAGCCGACTAATCATTTAGACGTTGATGCAAAAGAAGAATTAAAACGAGCATTAACTGCATATAAGGGAAGTATACTCATGGTATGCCATGAACCAGAGTTTTATGAAGAGTGGGCAACAGATATATGGGATGTCAGTAAATGGACAACAAAATTGCTTGACTAGGAGTTTAATTATATGGAAATATTATTCTTGATATAAGCACCAGTTAATATTAGTATATTAGGGTTATAGAGGCTATTATTATGATACAGAGACAAGCCTTTATTATCTTCAGAGCAGATACTATGCACTGGAACAAATGAGATTTTTGTCCCAGGATGCCACAGCACTTTAACACAATAATGTATATTGCAACAAGAGATATTGCACCAATTGTTTTATTTTTAAAAAAATACAAGTCGATGATTTATTATAGTGGATGTAGTGCCATTGTATATACGAAAAATAAGGAATTTATGACTATTGTTAAAAGAGTTGCTTTAGCAAATGGATTGTTTGTGTTTGAAGGATAATAAAAATTTCTACAACATAGAAATGTAATTGATAAATTGATTAGGAGATAATCATACATTTTCATTAAAAAAACAGACAGAGTAAAAAGCGTTTCAGCATTACCCTGTCTGTTTTATTGTATTATTAAGATTTTGTTATGTAGTGTAAAATCTTTAATGCATTTATTTAATTCTTTTGTTTGCAGTAGCTAACATCAGTTTAATACGATTAAGTTGGTTAACTTCACTGGCACCAGGGTCATAATCCACAGCAACAATATTAGCTTCCGGATGCATAGCACGAAGCTTTTTAATAACACCCTTACCAACAATATGGTTAGGAAGACATGCAAAAGGCTGTGTACAAACAATATTAGGAACACCATCATGGATTAAGTGAAGCATTTCACCGGTCAAGAACCAGCCTTCACCAGTCTGATTACCAATGGAAACTACTTCTTCAGCCATTTTACTCATTTCCCAAATATCAGAAGTAGGAGTAAAATGTTTACTCTTAATAAGAGCATTCTTAGCTGAACCTCTCATCCATTCAAGAGCTTTAATACCAATATTATTAATACGTACAGATTTTTTGCTAAAGCCAAGATTTTCATGCTTGAATGTAGCATTTCTAAATCCATAGAGGAAGAAATCGACGAGGTCTGGCATAACAGCCTCGGCACCTTCCGCTTCTAATAAGTTAACTAAATCATTGTTAGCAGTAGGAGAGAATTTGACAAGAATTTCGCCTACAATACCAACTCTAGGTTTCTTAATATCCTTAACAGGAATAGCATCAAACTCTTCTACAATCTTCTTCATATTCTTACGGAAACGATGAATTCCAAATTTATTATCTGAAAGTTCTTTGCATAATTTGAATTCCCATTTTTTATGTAATGCGTCAGTTTCACCTTTGTTAACTTCGTAAGGTCTTGTTTTATAAACTACTCTCATAAATAAATCGCCATACATTGCTGCTTCCACAGCTTTAACTGCAAACTTAGGTGTGATTTTGAAACCACTGTTAGTTTCGATACCGGTCATACTTAATGATAAAACAGGAATGTGTGACATTCCAGCTTTTTCCAAAGCACGTCTGATGAATCCGATATAGTTAGTTGCACGACAGCCACCACCAGTCTGGCTTATTACTACAGCAGTTTTATTAAGGTCATACTTGCCTGATAGCAGAGCATTCATAATCTGACCTACAACAATAAGTGAAGGATAGCATGCATCATTATTTACATATTTTAATCCTGTATCAATACAAGACTTGTCACTAGGCATTACTACAAAGTTGTATCCGCAAGAATTAAGTGCAGATTCTAACATTGTAAAGTGAATTGGACTCATCTGTGGACATAGTATTGTATATTTGTCGTCATACATCTGCTTTGTAAATTCAACTTTGTTAATCGAAGAAGGCTGAATTGTGCGTTTAAAGTTGTTATTGCTTCTAACACGTATTGCTGCTAGTAATGAACGAACTCTGATTCTTGCAGCACCAAGGTTATTAACTTCATCAATTTTTAATACAGTATATATCTTACCTGATTTTGTAAGAATATCGCTTACACAGTCTGTTGTAACAGCATCCAAACCACAACCAAATGAGT
>CAYWUE010000045.1:0-14884 GCA_964461415.1 uncultured Eubacterium sp. | reverse complement strand
AACAGCGGCTTATAGCCGCAGAGCAAACCACCAGCTGAGCTGGTGGTCATGATTTTGTGAATTATGTTTATTTTTTTTAAACTTAGTGTATTTAAAGTTATTTTATAAGAATATTACACCTTTTGAGTTTGCATACTCTATGTCTTCTTTAGGCCAAATTGAAGCTTGAACCTCTCCGAGATGGGCTTTGCGAAGGAAGAACATACATATTCTAGACTGACCAATGCCACCACCTATAGTATAAGGCAACTCACCATTTAAGAGAGCCTTCTGGAATGGCAATTCTGCTCTTTCAGGGCAACCTGATTTTTCAAGTTGTTCTTTGAGAGAATCTTCATCAACACGAATCCCCATTGATGAAAGCTCAAGAGCAATATCAAGTACCGGGAAGTAGACAATAATATCACCGTTTAGTTTCCAGTCATCATAGTCAGGAGCTCTGCCATCATGAGGCTTTCCACTTAATAACTTATCACCAATCTGCATGATAAATACTGCACCATATTCCTTAGCTGCTTTGTATTCTCTATCTTTAGATGAAAGGTCAGGATATCTGTCCTCAAGTTCCTGGGTTGTAATAAAAGTAATTTCTTCAGGAAGGAAACATTCTACATAATTATATTTATTAGCCATAAATTTTTCGGTAACACGTAGAGCTTCATAAACAGATTTAACTGTATCTTTAAGAGTTTCAACAGTTCTGTCTTCTTTATTTATAATTTTTTCCCAATCCCACTGGTCTACATAGATAGAATGAATGTTATCAGTATCTTCGTCACGACGAATAGCATTCATATCAGTATATAAGCCTTCTCCAACGCTAAAACCATATTTGCCTAAAGCCATTCTTTTCCACTTAGCGAGGGAGTGAACTATTTCTACATCTTTGTCATTCTGTTCCTTGATGCCGAATCTTACAGGTCTTTCTATACCGTTTAAGTTATCATTTAAACCAGAATCGGATTCTACGAATAGGGGAGCAGAAACTCGATGAAGATTAAGCTGAGTTATTAATTCTCTCTGGAAAAAATCTTTAACCTGTTTGATAGCATGCTCTGTCTGCTTTATATCTAATGAAGGCTTATAACCCTCTGGAATAAAAATTGTGCTCATAATAGCCTCCTAGGTTTTTTGAAATTAATAATTGTAGTAGTTTATTGATTTCATTTATATTTTTCAGTCTTTAATAATTATTATAAATCACAGTTATTTACAGTTCTAGGGAATGGAATTACGTCGCGGATGTTACTCATACCTGTAAGGTACATAACACATCTTTCAAAACCTAAACCAAAACCTGCATGTCTTGTTGAACCGTATTTACGAAGGTCAAGGTAGAAACCATAATCTTCCGGATTAAGTCCACATTCCTCCATTCTCTTCATGAGAACGTCATAGTCATCTTCTCTTTGACTTCCACCAATAATTTCGCCGATACCGGGAACAAGGCAGTCCATAGCAGCGACTGTTTTGCCATCTTCATTAAGCTTCATATAGAATGCTTTGATTTCCTTTGGATAATCTGTAACAAAAACAGGTTTTCCAAAAACTTTTTCTGTAAGATAACGTTCATGCTCAGTCTGAAGGTCGCAACCCCAGCTGACTTTATAATCAAATTCATCATTATGTTCTTCAAGAACCTTGATGGCTTCTGTATATGTGATATGACCAAAATCAGAATTTAATACATTATTAAGCCTATCTTTAAGTCCTTTATCAATTCTTTCATTGAAGAAGTCCATTTCTTCAGGAGCATTTTCAAGTACATAAGAAATAATATATTTAATCATGCTTTCAGCTAATATCATATCATCTTTTAAATCAGCAAATGCAATTTCCGGTTCAATCATCCAGAATTCAGCAGCATGTCTTGTTGTATTAGAATTTTCCGCGCGGAATGTTGGACCAAATGTATAGATATTCTTGAAAGCCTGAGCATATGTCTCACCATTTAACTGTCCGCTAACTGTTAAATTAGTAGGTTTATTAAAGAAGTCCTGTGAAAAATCAACAGCACCATCTTCTGTTAAAGGAATATTTTTAAGGTCAAGTGTTGTAACCTGGAACATCTCTCCGGCGCCCTCGCAGTCACTTCCTGTGATAAGTGGTGTGTGAACATAAACAAAATCACGTTCCTGGAAGAATTTGTGAATAGCGTAAGCAATAAGAGAACGTACACGAAAAACTGCTTCAAAAGTATTAGTACGTGGTCTTAAATGAGAAATAGTTCTCAAATATTCAAAAGTATGTCTCTTAGGCTGAAGCGGATAGTCAGGAGTGCTTTCTCCTTCAACACAAACATCTATAGCCTGAATTTCGAAAGGCTGTTTGGCATCAGGTGTGGCAACTAACATCCCTTTAACGATAACAGCTGCACCTACATTGATTTTTGTTATATTTTCAAAATTTTCTAATGAATCAGAATAAACAACCTGTATTGGTTCAAAGAAAGTGCCATCATTAACTACAAGAAAACCGAAATTCTTGCTGGCTCTACGGTTTCTGACCCAGCCACCAATTGTAACTTCCTTGTCTAAATATTCTTCTTTGTTACGATATAAATCTCGTATATTAATCAAATCCATGATAACCTCCGATATAATTTATTATTAGTATTAAAATATATAACTATTTTAAAAGAATTTTTACCTATTGATTATAGAGTATTCGTGTTGGAAATTCAACCAATTTAAATGGGAAAATAAGTTTTTTGGCAAAAATCCTGCAATAAAATTAAAAAAACTGAATTATTTTAAATTATTTTAGAAAAATTTTTTCTAAAATTAATACAAAAGATTAAAGTAATGTGCTAAAATGAAATGTACGTTGTTTTTTAGAAAATGGTTAGGGTACAAAAGTTCAAAAGAACTTATAAGATAAAAACTTTTGGATACAGTAATCTACAAATTAGAAAAATATGGATAGAGGTAGGAAAAATGAAAAAAGGATTTGATAACGAGAAATATTTGCAAATGCAATCCCAGCATATCAGAGAGAGAATTGCTCAGTTCGGGAATAAGTTGTATTTAGAGTTTGGCGGTAAGCTGTTTGACGACTATCATGCATCAAGAGTATTGCCGGGATTTGAACCTGACTCAAAATTGCAGATGCTGCTACAATTAAAGGAACATGCAGAAGTTGTTATTGTTATCAGTGCAGAGGATATTGAAGAAAATAAGATTCGTGGAGATTACGGAATAACATATGATGTAGATGTTTTAAGACTTATTGATGAATTTCAGTCAGTAGGACTATATGTAGGAAGTGTATGCCTTACAAAGTTTTCAGGACAGCCTGCTGCAGAGATATTTATGCAAAGATTAGAAGAACTAGGCATCAAATCATATAAGCATTATAAAATACCGGGATATCCAAGTGACGTTAATTTCATTGTAAGTGATGAAGGATATGGAAAAAATGACTATATAGTAACAGAAAGACCGCTTGTTGTTGTAACTGCACCGGGACCGGGAAGTGGAAAGATGGCAACATGTCTTTCACAGTTATATCATGAGCATAAGAGAGGAATTAATGCAGGATATGCCAAGTTTGAGACATTTCCGATTTGGAATATTCCGCTTAGACATCCTGTAAACTTAGCCTATGAAGCTGCAACAGCAGATTTGAATGACGTTAATATGATTGATTCATTCCACTTAGAAGCATATGGGGAGACTACCGTAAATTACAACAGAGATATTGAGATTTTCCCAGTTGTTAATGCTATGTTTGAATTAATTTCAGGAGAAAGTCCTTACAAATCACCTACAGATATGGGCGTAAATATGGCTGGAAACTGTATTTTTGATGATGAAGCATGCTGTAAGGCATCAAAACAGGAAATTATCAGAAGATACTATCATGCTCTATGTGAAAAACGCAGAACAGGAAGTACAAAAAATAATATTTCAAAATTAGAAATTCTTATGAAGCAGGCTCAGATAACACCAAAAGACAGACAGGTTGCTGTACTTGCACTTAAAAAAGAAGAACAGACAGGTATGAAGCCGGCAGTGGCAATCGAACTTCCAAACGGAGAGATTGTAACGGGACGTACAACAGATTTGCTTGGTGCTTCAGCAGCAGCATTGCTTAATGCTTTAAAAGCACTTGGAAATATAGATGATGAAGTGGAATTAATTGAAAAACAGGCAATTGAGCCTATACAGACTTTAAAGACTAATTATCTTGGAAACAAAAATCCAAGACTTCATACAGATGAAATACTGATTGCATTATCATCAACAGCATCACATAGTGAAAATGCTAAAAAGGCAATGAAGGAATTACCTAAACTTAAAGGCTGTGATGCTCATTCTACAGTTTTATTATCAGCAGTAGATGAAAAGACATTTAAAAAATTGGGAATTCAGCTTACATGTGAGCCAAAATACGAACAGGACGACAGAAAATATCACAATCATTAAAATTTAACAGCTAAGCCTGCCATTTCACAAAGGTATAGTTGAACTGTTATACTAATATTTATTAGTTGCCCATTGAGGAGAGATTATGAAAAATAATATGTCAAATTTTGATGCCGGAGAAAGAAAAAAAGTTAAGATGACAAGATACAAGGCAGATGTCAATCAGGGACTAAACAGAGAACAGGTTAGTGAATATAAAAGAAATGGCTGGACTAACGAACCGGTTGAACCACCGTCAAAAACGGTAGCAGAAATTGTAAAAAGCAATGTGTTTACTTATTTCAACCTGGTTTTTGCTATATTAGCGATGCTGCTTATTTTTGCAGGCTCTTTTAGGAGTCTGACTTTTTTGCCGGTTATTTTGGCGAATACATTTATTGGAATTGTTCAGGAAATACGTGCAAAAAATACATTGGATAAATTATCAGTACTACATGCACCAAAGGTTGTGGTTGTAAGAGATGGAAAAAAATGGAATATTCCGGCAGAAGAATTGGTTCTTGATGATGTGGTTATATTTAAGGCAGGCAATCAGATTTGTGCTGATGCAGTTGTTATAGACGGAGAAGTTTCAGTTAATGAATCATTACTTACGGGAGAAGCTGATGAAATATCAAAAAAATGCGGCGATGAGTTGATGTCGGGCAGCTTTATAGTTTCAGGTCAGTGTCATGCCAGGTTAGACAGAGTAGGGGAGGATTCCTATATTTCAAAACTTACTCTTGAAGCAAAGGCTTTAAATCACGAGGAACAATCAGAAATGATTCGCGTTCTTGATAAGCTTGTAGCAGTGGTTGGTATTTTGATAATTCCTATAGGAATTTTACTTTTTGTACAGCAGTTTTTCTTTTCGGGAGTATCATTTAGAGAAAGTATCACTTCTATGGTTGCGGCAGTTATAGGGATGATTCCAGAAGGTTTATATTTGCTTGCAAGCGTAGCATTGGTTGTCAGTGTCATGCGACTGGCATCAAAAAAAGTCTTGGTTCATGATATGAAATGTATAGAAACTCTTGCCAGAGTAAATGTTTTATGTGTGGACAAGACAGGTACAATCACTGAAAATACAATGGAAGTAAATGGATATGTTGAACTGGAAGGATATGACAAGGAATCTATGGCAACTTTAAAACAGTTGATAAGTGATTTTGCAGCTTCCATGTCTAGTGATAATATCACAATGAAAGCAATAAAGGACTACTTTAATGAACCTTTGTCAAAACAGGCGATTTCAGTAAGTTCATTTTCCTCTAAGTATAAATATTCTGCAGTAGGATTTAATGACAGTAATTATGTGTTAGGCGCTCCGGAATTTATACTAGGAAATGATTATATTAACTATAAAGATGAGATGGAAAAGTATAGCACTAAAGGATATCGTGTGCTTATATTTGGGTTGTATCATGGTGATATTGACGGTAAGGAGTTAACAGAAAAAGTTACACCTTTATCTCTTATTTATTTGTCAAATCCTATAAGAAAAGAAGCACCGGAAACTTTTAAATATTTTGAAAGTCAGGGTGTAGATATAAAAGTTATATCAGGTGATAATCCATTAACTGTTTCTCAGGTGGCAATTCAGGCAGGGATTGCAAATGCAGACAGATATATGGATGCTTCAACTCTTAGAACAGAGAATGAAATAGAAGAAGCAGTGCTTAGATATACAGTATTTGGAAGAGTAACTCCGGAACAAAAGAGAATGTTTGTGCAGGCGCTAAAAAGAGCAGGGAAAATTGTTGCGATGACAGGTGATGGTGTAAATGACGTACTAGCACTAAAAGATGCGGATTGCTCGGTGGCTATGGCTTCGGGAAGTGATGCTGCAGCTCAAGCATCACAGCTTGTTTTGTTAGATTCTAATTTTGCCTGTATGCCATCTGTAGTTATGGAAGGAAGACGTGTTGTAAACAACATTGAGCGCTCAGCAAGTTTATTTTTAGTAAAAAACATATTCTCATTTTTGTTGTCGTTGTTTTCAGTATGTTTTATGATAAATTATCCGTTAGAACCGTCACAGGTATCATTGATAAGTATGTTTACAATAGGAGTGCCGGCATTTTTTCTGGCGTTGCAGCCTAATAAGAATATAATAAAGGGGCATTTTGCGACCAATGTGTTGATTAAGGCTTTGCCGGCAGGTATAACAGACTTTATAGTTGTCGGTGCCTTGGTTGTGTTTGGCCAGGAATTTGAAGTTAATGCTAATGATATTTCAACAGCATGTACAATGTTATTGGCAATTGTTGGATTTATGATTTTATATAATATCAGCAAGCCGATGAACGTGCTTAGATGGTGCATATGGGGTGGCTGTATTTTAGGACTTTTGATTTGCAGCATATATCTAGGGGACTTGTTTGCAATCGGAGGAATGTCAAGAAAATGTATAATGCTGTTTGTAGTATTTGCAATAATTACAGAACCTGTTATGAGATACAGCACATCACTGATTAATAAATTAGGTAAAATAATAATTCGCTGGGTGGAGAAAAGAAATGAACAAAAATAGATTTATAGGCAGATTTTTGTTAACGTGGATGTTTTTAAGTTTATTTATTTTATGCCCATATAAAACAGTTAAAGCAGAAGAATTGGGTAAAAATGACATTACAACTAATACTGTAAATATTTGTAGCGATGAAGTGAAAGTTTTTGCATTGGGAATGAATAAAGTATATGAGTATACAGGAAATGATATTGTTCCAGTTATAAGGTTAATATATCAGGGGAAATTTCTTAATCCCATGTTTGATTATACAGTAGAATATAAAAACAATGTTAGCCCCGGAAAAGCTAGTATTGTTTTAAAGGGTGTAGGAAATTATTCAGGTGAAATACAAAAGGAATTTGTTATTGCAAAAAGACAGATTAGTAATGTGACTCTAAAAACAGGATTTGAAAAAGGAAAATTATATGCAAAGGCATATAATGGAAGCTGCGATTTGGAATATGGCATAGACTACAGCTACTTTGCTGTTTCAGATGCAGAAGGGAATATAATTATTACGTTTAATGGTTTGGGCGATAATTATACAGGTATACATACTGAAACAATACCGGCAAAGGATAATCCTAATGCTAAGATAAATACTGTAAAGATTAAGAACATTAAAAACAAAAAAGGCAAGAAGATTGTTTTAAAGTGGAAAAAAGTTTCAAAAGCAAACGGCTATCAGATAAGATATGCAAAAAATATCAATAAGCTTAAAAAAGCCAAATTAATTACAGTATCAAATAAGAAACGTACCTATATGATAAAGAAGTTAAAGAAAAAGAAAATCTATTATGTTCAGATAAGAGCATATAAAACAGTAGATGGCATGACCTATTTTAGTGATTGGAGCCAGGCTAAAGGTATTAGGATTAATAAATAAAAAAGATAATAACATATAAAACGAGAGACAAAAATATGAAAGAGAATCATTTGAATAATTTTG
The DNA here is from genome assembly GCA_964461415.1 of uncultured Eubacterium sp. Classification (GTDB taxonomy): domain Bacteria; phylum Bacillota; class Clostridia; order Lachnospirales; family Lachnospiraceae; genus Eubacterium_G. The sequence goes on along the minus strand of CAYWUE010000045.1, from coordinate 7,017 downwards.
TAAAAGGGTTAAAAAACGGAATACCGATATCCTTAGGATATTTTGCAGTTGCATTTACATTGGGAATTCAGGCGAAGAATGCCAAAATTACAGCCTTTCAGGCAGCGGTTGCAAGTTTTGGACTTCATGCATCAGCAGGAGAATATATAGCATTTACATTGTTTGGGGCCAATACCAGTATATTGGTTATGGTTATGATGGAGATAATAGCTAATGCCAGATACCTTTTAATGTCATGTGCGTTAAGTCAGAAAATTCCCGCAGATACACCAATATGGAAAAGACTGATAATGGGATATTTTGTTACAGATGAGATATTTGGCGCATCAATTTCAGTGTGCGGAAAACTTGAACCATATTATACATTTGGACTGGCAGCCTGTGCATCTCCCGGATGGGTAGTTGGAACAGCGCTTGGAGTGTTGATTGGAAATGCACTTCCTTTAAGAGTTGTAAGCGCATTGAGTGTTGGATTATATGGAATGTTTATTGCATGTTTTGTTCCGGAAGGAAAAAAGAATAAAGTTGTTTGCGGTGTGGTATTAGTTAGTTTTATGTTGAGTTATTTGTTTAATACACTATCAATATTTGACACGATATCTTCGGGAATAAAAATAATGATACTTACAATCGTTATTGCGATGGGGGCAGCGATATTGTTCCCAGTAAAGGAGGAAGAAAATGCATAATATATACATATGTTTGCTGGCAATGTCGATAGCTACTTATGCCATAAGGGTACTTCCTTTAACATTAATAAGAAAAGAAATAACTAATAGATTTGTAAAATCATTTCTGTACTATGTGCCTTATGTTACTCTTTCGGTAATGACATTTCCGGCAATAATAACAGCGACTCAGAGTATGTGGTCTGGACTTATAGCTTTGATCGGTGCGGTTATATTGGCATGGAAGGGTGGAAATCTTTTTCAGGTGGCATGTTTAAGTTGTGGCTTGGTATTTATAGTGGAACTGATAATAATTTAGAATACTGAAGAAGAAAATACATACATAGAAAAATATAATAATAAGATAATAATAATGGAAAATACTTAATTATGATTGATTTTTTTTGAAATATGAGAGATTTATCTGCTAAAAAATAATAAAAATCAACAAAAATCAAAAAAAATTTTCGCAGTCGGTTTACACTGAATGTTTTTTTGTGTATAATACAAGTTCGACCGACAAAAAATAAATTTGTGGTCAGTTTAGTGTGCAAAAAACACATGTATGATAAACTAAGTTTCTTAGTTAGAAAGGATGCTGTATTGAAAAAGGAAGAATTTACTCAAAAAGTAGCAGAACTGATTGAATTGGCTCATGGCAAGGAAGACAGAATAACTATTACAGATGTTCAGGATTTCTTTAAAAATGACAAATTAACAGAAAAGCAAAAACAGACTGTTATAACAAAATTGGCAGGAAGTCAGATTGAAGTTAGTATGAACGAAGATGCCAGCGAGACAATTACTCTTGATTCTAAAGGTACAAAGAGCGAAGAAAACGATGTAGATGCTTTTGAAGATGGTGATGTAAACATTGATTTGGTTGTAGAACCAACAGATGAAGATATCGCAATGGTGGCAGCAGACGAGGGAGACTTACTAGAACCTACAGACGAGAATTTTGAAAATGAAGAAGAAGAGGCAGTAGAATTTGATGCTGTAGATTTGCTCGAGGGTGTAGGAACAGAAGATCCGGTTCGTATGTATCTAAAAGAGATAGGAACAGTTCCACTGTTAACAGCAGACGAAGAATTGGAACTTGCAAGACGCAAGACAGAAGGCGACATAGTTGCCAAGGAAAAGTTAATAGAGGCTAACTTAAGATTAGTAGTTAGTATTGCAAAACGATATACCGGACGTGGAATGAGCTTTTTGGACCTGGTTCAGGAAGGGAACTTAGGTCTTATTAAAGGTGTAGAAAAGTTCGATTACACAAAGGGTTATAAATTAAGTACATATGCAACATGGTGGATTAGACAGTCAGTTACAAGAGCTTTAGCTGACCATGCAAGAACAATCCGAGTACCTGTTCATATGGTTGAAACAATTAATAGAATGTCAAAAATGCAGCGAAAGCTTACATTGGAATTAGGATATGAACCTTCCACAAAAGAGCTTGCAACAGCATTGGATATGACAGAAGAAAAGGTATTAGAGATTATGCAGATAGCAAGAGAGCCTGCATCACTTGAAACACCTATTGGAGAAGAAGATGATTCAAATTTAGGCGATTTTGTTGCTGACAATAATACAGTTACTCCGGAAGCTAATATTGAATCTGTTATGCTTAGAGAACATATTGATGTATTATTAAAAGACTTAAAAGAAAGAGAAAGAGAAGTCATAATATTAAGATTTGGCTTAAGAGATGGACATCCTCGTACTCTTGAAGAAGTTGGAAAAATCTTTAATGTAACAAGAGAGCGTATCAGACAGATTGAAGCAAAAGCTTTAAGAAAATTGCGTAATCCCGTCAGAAGTAAAAAAATAAAAGATTTCTTAAATAGTTAAGAGTAAACATCCTGCCATATTTACAAAATAATGTAGATTTGGCAGGTTTCTTTATATTATAAAAAATTAGAATGTATAAAGTAGCAGATATTAGAGCATGTACACAATATTTGGCATAATGATTTATACATAACTGTTTGCATAAGAGTTTGTAAATAATATCTGGTATGAAAGTATGTACACAATTTTTATAGAGGATAGGAGAAGATTAATGAGTGGAAGTCATATTGCTATACCTACAATTTTAAAAGTAGGAAAAGGCACATTAAATAACATCGGAACATATGTAAAAGACAGTGGAGCAGAAAATGTTGTTGTTTATCTTGGAAACGGACTTATTGAGATGTTTGGAAAGACTGTTTTAAAGTCTTTTGAAAAAGAAAACATAAAAGTATTAGAATATAAAGAATTAGATTCAATAGTAATAGAAGATATAATTGAATTGGCATTTGGAATAGACACAAAGGCACAAATGATTGTGGGAATAGGTGGTGGAAAGGTGATTGATGCTGCAAAATATGCTGCTTATTTAAGAAAATTACCGTTTATTAGTGTACCAACCTCTGCCTCTAGTGACGGTTTTTCATCTGCTAGTGCATCTTTGCTGGTATGTGGAAGAAGAACTTCAGTTCCAGCAAGACTTGCATATGGAATCATAGCAGATACAGATGTAATAAAAAGTGCACCGGAAAAGTTTTTGTATTCAGGAATTGGCGATTTGGTGTCAAAAATTACTGCTTTATATGACTGGTTATTTGAGGATGAACATGGATATGCAAAAGTTAACGATTTTGCTATGATGATTGCAAAAAAAGCCGTAAACAGTTTTGTGAGAACACCTTTTGAAAGCATTAAAGATGATTTGTTTTTAAGAGAATTATTGGACTCACTTGCAATGAGTGGAATTGCGAATGAGATAGCAGGCAACAGCTCCCCGGCAAGTGGCAGTGAGCATCTGATTTCTCATGCCCTTGATAAAATTTTGGAAAAACCAGAGCTTCATGGAATACAGGTTGGAATTTCAACATATATAATGAGTAGGGTACAAAATCATAGATATATGAGAGTTAATAAAATTTTTGAAGATACTGGATTTTGGAATTATGTAGAAACTTTGAATTTAAAGAGAGAAGACTATGAAAAAGCAATAGACTTAGCACCAAGTATAAAACCGCACAGATATACATATATTCATGAAGAAAAATACAGAAAGATGGCTAAGGAAATACTAAGAGAAGACGAAGTGCTAAAGAAAGTATTTGGATGAATAAGGTAATATGTGATATAATCAAATGCACGTGTCTGTTTATTTTGGGATAGGACACAAAAATAATGAGTAATGAACTTATATGGTAATTAGATTGAAAAATAAAAAGCATTGCTGTTTGTGTCGCTGGCTGAAGGCGGCGGAATGGAGTTTAGTATCTAAAATTACTTGAAAGGAAAATAGATTTATGAATGTTTTAATGTTTAATGGAAGTCCTAAAGCGAAAGGCTGTACATATACAGCATTGACAGAAATGGCTAAGGTTTTAAATGAAGAAGGAATTGAGACAGAAATTATGCATATAGGAGCCCATTCTCAAGGTAGTTGTATGGGATGTGGAGGTTGTGCTATAACAGGAGAGTGTGTATATGGCGGAGATGTAGTGGAAGCTGTAAAAAAGTTAAAAGAAGCAGACGGTGTAGTTTTTGGAAGTCCTGTACATTATGCATCTATTAGTGGAAATATGATGGGATTTTTGCACAGATTGTCCTGGAGTGGTGGAAAAGAGTTAAAGTATAAACCGGCAGCAATGGTTGTGAGCGCAAGAAGAGCAGGAACTACAAGTGCACTTGATGAGATTGCAAAAATACCTGAGTTCTTTCATATGCCATTAATCAATGGAAATTATTGGCCGATGGTACATGGCAGTACGCCGGAGGATGTAAAAAAAGATGAAGAAGGTCTCCAGATTGTTAGAAATATAGGCAGAAATATGGCATGGATATTAAAATGTATTCAATTAGGAAAAGAAAATGGCATTGAGCATCCACAGCCTGAGGCACAGATAAGAACAAATTTTATAAGATAATGGAAATGAGAGAATAATTATGAAAAACGAGAATATTACACAGAAAGAAGAATTAGACGAAAAAGATATGGATAATAAAGAAAATGAGCAGGAAAATCAAATTGATGATTTAAATATTAAGAAAGAAAACACGAGTTTTATAAAAGAATTTTTTAGCTGGGTAAAAATAATAGTTGTTGCCATTGTGTTAGCATTCACCATTAATAATGTTATAATTATAAATGCAAATGTTCCATCAGGCTCAATGGAAAATACGATTATGACAGACTCAAGGATGATTGGACTGAGAACAGCTTACTGGTTTAAAACTCCGCAAAGAGGAGAAGTGATTATTTTCAAATATCCTGATGATGAGAGACAGACATATGTAAAACGTGTTATTGGCATGCCAGGGGAAAAAGTGACAATTAAAGATGGTAAGATATATATTAATGATTCAAAAGAACCATTGAAGGAAACATATCTGAAGGAAGATTGGACATGGCAGGATGGTTCTGAGGAATATGGTGGAGAAATGGTTTTTAACGTTCCAAAAGAAAGTTATTTTGTATTAGGAGACAATAGAAACAATTCTAAGGATTCTAGACTATGGGTGACAACTAACTATGTTAAAGAGTCACAAATTATCGCAAAAGCTGAATTTGTTTATTGGCCATGGGTACGCAAAGGTATTCTTGAAACACCTGAATATTAAAAAGAAAATTCTACTTGGTAAAATATTACTAAAACTAATTTTTTTGAATGGATTTTAAGAAAATAATATGTAAAAATCTTACAAAATTATTTTTGCCTGTGTTCAAATGTAGTATAAATGTTATAATATCTATTAATTATTTATTACGGATAAAACACAAGACAAAGGAAACGGAACATGAGAAAAAAAATAGTTCTGGCAGGTATTGTAACATTGGTTGTAATGGCTGGTATTTTTAGTATAAAAGCGGTTTCAGGGGAACATACAGAACAAAAAGTTGAAGAAGTTACTGTAGCAAGGGCAGAGCCTTTATCAATAGAATGGAAAACATTGGTGGATATTAATGAACCTATAAAGGTTGCAGCAGCACTAGATGATAAAAAAGAAAAAGATACGGACTATATTATTCCTAAAAAATATAAGGAACTAAGCATAATCAGTATTCCAAAGGAAAAGAAAAATACAGAAGATGAATCAGATGAAATGGTAGAAATATTCAAAAAGAAGTCTGACAAGTCAGATGTGGTAGGAATTGGTGTTAAAGGAAGTTTTGTTAAAGTTATTGAAACAGATAAAGAATGGTATAAAATAAAATCAGGAAAAATTACCGGATATATCAGAAAAGAGTATGTAGTTACAGATATGAAAGCTCAGAAGGTTTTGATGGATTCAAAAAATCTGATTGTTAAGATTAAATCAAAAACTACTGAACTTAAAGGAGACAATAACAAAAAAGCAAAAGTTATTTCTAATCTTCAAAAAGGTTTGGAATATCCTATTATAGAAGTCGACAGAAAATGGATAAAGATAGAGAGAACCCTGACTGTTTCGGGATGGGTTAATGTTAAAGATGTAGAAATAGATATTCATAAAGAATATTTATATACTCCTGAGGAATATGATGATATGATTGAGCAGGAGTGGGCAAAGAATGCTATCACATATACTTTAGAAGAGACAGATCTTCCAAAAGAAGGAGAAGCGGCAGAATTCTTAGAATATGCTACTCAGTTTTTAGGTAATCGTTATGTATGGGGTGGCACAAGTTTAAAGAGTGGTGCAGATTGTTCGGGCTTTGTGCAGGCTGTGTTCGGCAATTTTGGTTATAGCCTGAGCAGAACAGCGGCAGAACAGGCACACAATGGCAAAGCGGTTAAGAATAACAAATTAAAACCGGGTGACCTGGTATTTTATCATACTGATAAGAAGAATAAGGATAGAATCAGTCATGTAGCAATATATATTGGAAATGGTAAGATACTACATTCTGCAAACAAAACTCAGGGCGTTGTAATATCAAAATTAGGAAATCCATGTGCAGCAAGAAGAATTTTAAATGGAAAATCCTTAAGACAAAAATCTGATGTCGCATTGAATGAAAAAAATACGGAAGAAACTAGTAAGATTCAACAACCAACAACGGTTAATGAAATCACAACGACCACAGCAAAGGTCAACAATAATGTTGATAACAAGAGTGATGATAAAGTTGTAGAAACTACAATTAAAAAGAATGATGATAATATAGTAGAAACTACAAAAGAACAGGTTCAGACAGAAAAGAGTACTACAAAGGCTGAAAAAGAAGAAAACGAGACAAAGTGATTATAAGAATCAAAGAATATATAAAAATAGATATTACATTCTTGTGATTTAAATAAGGTTATAAGCCATAAAAAGGGGAAATCGGCTAATGCCGATTTTTCCGATTAAAAAAAGAAAAAGAATT
>CAYWUE010000044.1:0-16000 GCA_964461415.1 uncultured Eubacterium sp. | reverse complement strand
GACTAAAATCTACTTCGCCCCTTTCAAAGTGGAAATAAACTTTTCACTTCAGCAATCAATTCTAACGACTGAATTTAGAATAACTATATTGTAAATTTTCGTATAAAATGATAAAATATCACAAGATTAAAACAATAAATATGGAGGTACACAATGATTACAACAACACCAATTTTGGCATTAAGTAAATTAAGCATTGTACTGCTAGTCATTTTAGCAGTTCTGATTGTTGCAGTTATTGCTCTTTATCTTTTTGGACGCAATGCTGAAAAGAAACAAGCTGAACAGCAAAAAGTTATGGAAGCCAATGCTCAGACAATAAATGCTTTTGTAATTGACAAGAAGAAAGTTAAACTGAAGGACGCCGGACTTCCGGCTATGGTTTTGGAACAGACTCCAAAATATGCAAGAAGAGCTAAAGTTCCTATCGTAAAGGTTAAAACCGGTCCTAGAGTTATGAATCTTATCGCTGAACCTAAGGTTTACGAACAGCTTCTTCCAAAGCAGGATATTAAAGCTACTGTTAGCGGACTTTATATAACTTCTTTCAAGAGATTACGCGGTCCGGTATACGAACCACCTAAGAAAAAGAAACTATTCAGAAAATAATATTTTTCATTAATGCTTGATATATGGATTTATCCTACATAAGCAAAAAGCTAGCGCTTAACGATTTTTTATTCATTAAGCGCTAGCTTTCTTTTTAGTTAATTTAATGTAAACTTAATTAAATTTTTTATAAACATTTCCGTCATCGATATTTTCCTGCACTCATTCATCAATTCCTACCATTGTCTCACTTACATTTATACATATCCTATTGTCAGACAATTTTGCACTATTCACTGCAAGAGTATAATCAATTTTCAGGTTAATGTTTTTCTCCTTCTCCTTCAGTTCAATGTCCTTAGTATATACTTCCATTAACATATCACCAAAAGGAGTATAATATATGGACTGGTTGTTTTCACCTTTTCTAAATACAAGCTTTGAGCTTACAACTCCCTTTCTTGTAACTTCCACCCAGTCATTATCGAATTTTATGGTGTTCTTTGTCAGCTTATCAAATTCTTCATCCATATCTTCATACAAGAGATAATGTTTGTTATTTTTTTTATAATATTTTCCTGCTGCCAAAAATTCAACATCATCTCCTGTTTCGTTGAGTTTTTGTAATCCTGATATTTTTATTACAACTTCATTATCCATAAAGCTTTTGTTTCCTTTCACATCTTAAAATTCTTCTATATTAATCTGATTAATTTTTTCAATATGAAGTGGCATTATTGAATTAGCAAATTCTTTGAATTTTTCCTCTGCATCACTGACATAAAATTCATAATTTGGTTTTGAATCAGCATCAGCTCTTAGTCCCTTTTTTCTTAATAACCCATCTAGACTGATTGCTGTCTCATATGCCGGATTTACCAGATTAACCTTTTTTCCCATAATTTTTCCTACAGTACTTCTAAGCAAAGGATAATGGGTACATCCAAGAATCAAACTGTCTATATTTTCATTCTTTAGACTTTCTAAGTATCTCGATGCAATTTCATCTGTAACACTGTCGTGTAACATTCCTTCCTCAACTAGTGGTACAAATAAAGGACATGCCTTTCCCACAACTGTAATTTCAGAATCTATGCTATGTATATATTCTGTATATAATTCACTTTTTATTGTTCCTTCAGTTCCAATAATTCCTATTCTCTTATTTTTTGTGCTTTCTACAGCCGATTTCGCACCTGGTTTTACCACTCCAATAATAGGAATATCTATTTCTTTTTCTATTGTATCAAGAGCAAAAGCACTAGCTGTATTACATGCTACAACTATTGCTTTTACATTTTTTGTTTTCAAAAATCTGATTATCTGTCTTGAATAACGGATAATTGTATCCTTAGACTTGCTTCCGTATGGTACTCTTGCTGTATCACCAAAATAAGTTATGCTTTCCTCAGGAAGCTGTCTTATTATCTCTCTTGCTACCGTAAGTCCACCCACACCTGAGTCAAAAACTCCAATTGATGCTTTATTGTTAAACATATATTTCTCCATTCCGTAACATAAATGACAATATTTTCTAATAGCATTTATACTGTTTCTTATATGAATTCAAATTTTTACAGTTTATATCTTAACCTCTATTTTCATTTTTTTCAATATTAGCCTAATTATTTATGCCGCATTTATAATCCTTCCTTTCCACCGTCTTCTGCCAGTAATACAAATAGTAATGAAAAATTTATTTTCATTCTAGTTCCATCTATTATTGATTACTTATATTATATATATTTCCAACTCATTTTCCAACATATATATTTTCTAACTAACAACATTTGCTCACACCTTACCTTCATTTGCTCTAGTTAAATATTAATGATATGTATATTTATATAAAGAAAGTTGAGATAATTTATAAATTCTGTGTATAAACTCATTCCTACCTGTCAACAATCAATTTAAACAGACAGTTACGAAACCATTAAAACTGTTTACCAAAAATATAACCATCGTTTATTTTAGCAATCAGACATTGACTACTATTTTACATTAATTATATACATAGCAGAATGAAGTGTGGTGTGCAAAATTATTTTATTACTATTTATGCAGCCTAAGGTGGCGGAATGGAGATTATCATGAAAAAAATCAAATCAATAACAATACTTGTAGTTCTTATAGCCGGCATAATAAGTTGGAATATCTTTTATTCTATGGAAATAAAGTCTACCGTTAATTCCTTGTCAGAAAGCGCAATCCGTTTTCACATATTAGCAAACAGCGATTCTAAAAAAGACCAGCAGCTTAAGATGCTAGTTAAAGATAATGTCGTAGACTTTATTTATAAAAAAACAGCTTCTTTTAAGGATATTAATGAGACAAAAAAATTTATTATTTCAAACGACAAAACTATACAAACCATTGCTCTTGATACAATAAATTCTGCAGGATATGATTATAACGTAACTTCCTATTTCGGAAAAAGTTCTTTTCCAGACAAAACATACGGTGATATTATTTTTCCAAAAGGCACATACACTTCCTACACTCTAACCATAGGCAATGGAAAAGGACACAACTGGTGGTGTGTCCTTTATCCTCCTTTATGTTTTGTGGATAGTGCAACCGCACTGGTTCCTGATGCTTCAAGAGAACAACTCAAAGATTCTCTTTCTGATACACAGTATCATACAATTATAAAATTCAAATTCAAATATTTAACATTTTTAAACAAAGATTAATTATGAAATTTTGTAAGGTACAACTGCTCTGTAAGACCTTTTTCATTAATCAGGTCCACACAACATTGTGCCTTTTCTTTGTCATCAAATATCCCAAAAACGGTCGGTCCGCTTCCACTCATTATTGCATTAAGTGCTCCGTTATCTAACATAAGTTGTTTTATTTTTGTTATAATAGGATATTCTCCCACAGTTACCTTCTCCATAACATTATAAATCAATGATGACATTTTGTTTAAATCCTGATTTTTTATGGCAGTGGCCATTCCCTCAATATCAGGATGCTTCGTTATTTTGTCCGGTTTGATATGTCCATAAACATATGCTGTGGATACAGAAACCGGTGGTTTTGCAATAATTATATGGCATTTTGGTGGTGCAGGCAGTGGTGTCAATACTTCACCGATCCCTCGTGCTATGGCAGTTCCTCCAAGAATACAATAAGGTACATCTGCTCCAAGCCTTACCCCACGCTCCATCAGTTCTTCCTTACTCAGTCCCAATTCAAACAACTGATTTATTCCAACAAAGGTTGTAGCACAATCTGAGCTTCCACCCGCCATACCTGCTGCAATAGGAATTCTTTTCTTAATAAAGATATCAACACCTTCTTTAATTTCAAACTCATCTATTAACATTTTTGCCGCACTGTATGCCAAATTGTCCTTACTATTAGCCAAGACCATAGTATCTGTTTTTACTTTTATATCACCTGTATTGTTTTTCGAGATAATAATGTCATCATAGACATCAACCATCTGCATTATCATATCAAGGTCATGATAACCATCCTCGCGTTTTCTAAGCACATCCAGACCCAAATTAATTTTTCCATAAGCCTTTAATCTGATTTCGTTCATTACTTTCTCCATTCGTCATTAATGTTATTTCTAGTATACTTTTTTTCACTGACACTGACAAGATTTTATAATTAACAATCTGTCTCCGTTTTTTATATTTTCGTTTTCTAATTGATTAGTTTCTATTATTTTTTCCATAGTAGTATAATTTTCTTTTGCTAACTTCCATAATGTATCACCTTTTTGTACTACATATCCTTTGATAAAAGGTGCATTATTTAGTGCCTCCATATCCATTTTCTCTTCTTTTATATCCATAATAAATTCATCTTCAATCTGCTTAAAAACAATAATTTCTAAAGCTATTACTGCTTTTATCTCTACCTCACTTGCATTTAACATGTTTGCGTTTACCTGTTCAACATTCCAGTCAAGATAATATCTATCTATTGCCTCTATACCCTCTGCATCTATTCTGTGTTCAAATTCATTTTCACTACGCTGACAGCATATTGCCCGACTATCCTCTGTTGAAATATACATTATATAGGTTTTTATTGTACCCATAACCTTTATGCCGTTATCATTTATTACAATATTATGAATTTTTATTTCTGCACTGCTATTACAAATTTGAAGAATCTGGCCTTTAGATTCATCTATTTTCATTTTTACAGTTTCCTTAGTCCTTGAACCATTCTTTACCAAAAGCCTGTCATATTTTCTACTCTCCCTTACAGGAATAAGATTTGCTCCCGGCTCGTATACATCATCAATCACACTGTACTCTATTTCTTCATATAATTTTATATCCATTTTTAACAAAGCCTTAATGGACAAATCACTCATTTCATTATCCTGATTCATTTGCGGCTGTATATTTATGCCATCTAAAACTGTTTCTATGTAGGAAACCATCCCCTCATTTGCCTCACTAATTTCAAGCTTACCTGCAAAATCAACCGTTTGTTCAAGCCACTGCTCTACTTCTTCCTCCTGATCTGGAATATAAATCACAAACAAACTTAATTGTCCGTTAATCTGCACATAGCCATCCATAATCGTTATATTTTTGTTTTTTATTTTAACATCGCTCCATACAATTTTTCCTACACTTCCTTTTCTAGAAGGAATAGATATCTGCTCATTTATTCTTAGAGTATCACTTTTATTTGCTACTATTCTAAGCCCTTCTATAGTCTTATTTTTTGTCATAATTTTTTCGTTTTCCATAGCTGTTATGACTTCTAAATCCTCTATTTTTTCCACAGTAATATAAGCCTTTATCTGTATTTTATATATGTAACTTTTATCATCAATTATTTTTACGTTAGCTGATACTGCCTCTAGTAAAACATTAGCCATATCACTAGAATCAATCCCAATAATTTTTATATTTTCCTCAAATGGTATCTCCCTTTCAAAGCCACAAACTGTATCAGAATTTCTTGGATAATATAACAGACAATAGTCCACTGTTCCATATATAGTAATCTGATTTTCTCTTACAGTAATGCTATTAGCCATAACTGTTTCCTTTTGGTTTATAATATTCTCAATTTCTTTATCTGACTCAGGAATTCTATCCTCCTTTGTAATATAAAATGTCACCATTTCCCTTTTTATTATTTTGTTCATATGAACATTATTTTTTTCTAATCTCATAACTCTCCCCCTTTTTGATTTTCGATATTTTTTCATAGCATAGAAAACATACTCACAAAACATATTTTTCTTTTTCTTTAATAACTTTTTAATGCAATAACCAGTAAAATATAACTTTTTTTTCACCACAAAATTTTATCACTCACTAAATATTACATTTTTATCTGTTACTTCTATCTTTATTACAATATATGGATATGTTGTACTTTTATCCGCCGAATATTCTTTCGGGCCACTAAATTCTGTCTTAACATATATCCCATTTTTTGTTTCATAAAGATTTTTCACTTTAATATTGTATCCTTCACGATTCTGCATTCCATAGCCTATTATTATGTAAGTATATTGATTATCAGAATATGTAACTTTAAAATGTTCCTTCTTTTTTTCCTCAACTATTTGTTTTACCTCATCCGGCATTTCTATATCTGCAACTACTGTATAATCTATATCATTAGTCTTTTTGTCACTTATTTTTTCTATTCCACATGATGATACTATTATTGTCAATATCAGAACTAAACCAAACATCATAAATTTGTTTTTTTGCATAAAAAACACCATAATATATCTTTATTAAAATATATTATGGTGTGTATATTTTATTCTTATTTTTAAGAATTTTATAACATTGAATCAACCAAATTAACCATATACTGGCCTAATTCTTTTTCTTTTACTGCTGCATCTGCTGCATCTTTTCCCTTAATTCCATAATAGAATTTAAGCTTCGGTTCGGTTCCTGATGGTCTTACACAAACCCATGCTCCTCCTTCTAAATCATAGTAGAGAACATTTGATTTTGGAAGACCTGTCGTTGTAACTTCACCCGTTAACATGTTTTTAATTGTATCCTGTCTGTAATCTCTAGCAGAAAGAACTTTATAGCCTGCAATTTCTGTAGGAACATTGTTTCTTAATTTTTCGATAGTGTTCTGAATTTTTTCAATTCCTTCTTTACCTTTTAATGTAATAGCTTTTACACCATCTGCCCAATATCCGTATCTTTCATACATTTCTGTCATCTTATCCCATAGCGACATTCCCTTAGTCTTATAATAAGCTACAGCTTCGCACAATGCCATTGTTGCCACAACAGCATCCTTATCTCTTGCATGGGTTCCTATAAGACAGCCATAGCTTTCCTCAAAGCCAAAGCAATACTGACCTTTTTTATTTGTCTCAAAACCTAAAATCTTTTCGCCAATATATTTAAATCCTGTAAGTACTTCTATTAAATTTACTCCATAATATTTTGCAATATCATTAGACAGATTTGTTGTAACTATAGTCTTAATTAAAGCTCCATCTTCTGTCAATGTTCCAGCTTCCTTCATCTGACTGATTTCATATTCAGCCAAAAGACATCCTGACATATTTCCTGTCAAAACATGATAACTTCCCGGTTCATCACCTTTAACATATACACCAAGTCTGTCAGCGTCCGGGTCAGTGGCAAGAAGAATATCTGCTCCTACTTCATTTCCCAATTTTACAGCCAGCTTGAATGCTTCCTCCGATTCAGGGTTAGGATAACTTACTGTAGGGAATGCTCCATCAGGAAGCTCCTGTTCCTTAACTACATATACATTCTCAAAACCTAACTCCTTCAAAACTCTTCTTACAGGTATATTTCCTGTTCCATGAAGTGGAGTGTATACAATCTTTATATCCTTCTGAACTGCATCAATAGCTTCCTGATTCTTGACCTGTTTCTTTAATTCTTCAATATATCTGTCATCAATTTCTTTTCCAATCTGAATGTAAAGTCCTGCTTTTACAGCTTCTTCTTTATCCATTGTCTTTGCATCTGCATAATCATGAATAGCAGAAACAGCATCCATAATATTTACATCATGAGGTGGTGTAATCTGTGCACCATCTTCCCAATAAACCTTATATCCATTATATTCTGCCGGATTGTGGCTTGCTGTCACATTAATGCCTGCAATACAGTTCAACTCACGTACTGCAAATGAAAGCTCCGGTGTAGGTCTTAGTGAATCAAAAATATATGCTTTAATTCCATTAGCATTAAGACACAATGCTGCCTCATTAGCAAATTCCGGCGACATATGTCTAGAATCAAATGCAATAGCAACACCTCTGTCCTGTCCATTCATTTTAATAATGTAGTTCGCAAGTCCCTGTGTAGCTTTTCTAACAGTGTAAAAATTCATTCTGTTAGTTCCTGCTCCGATAATACCTCTCAAACCTGCTGTACCGAATTCTAATTCCTTATAAAATCTGTCTTCTATTTCTTTTTCATCACAAGCAATAGAACTTAATTCCTTTTTTGTTTCATCATCAAAATACGGATTATCTAACCATTGTCTGTATAATTCTCTATAGTCCATTTTGTACCTCCATTTTTTCAGTTCCCGTACATTATAATACAAATATCTTTTAATGTGAATAATAAAAACGTTTTCACTTCGATTTTTTCACATATTTCTTATAAAATCCCATCTTATTTCTTCTTGATTTTGTAATTGTTTTAATTTCTCCTCATTTTTTTCAGAATACCATGCCTTATTTGAATTATAATAATAATTGATTATTTTCCAAAATTTTTCCGGATAAGAAAACATATGTTTTAGCGCACAATACTCCTCCTCACTTATTTTTCGCATTTCGTTGTATTCATCTAGGAGTTTTTTCCCTAAATTTATATCCCAGTTGTTTTTTTCCATAACCTTTCTTAGATAGTCATAAACATCCTGTATCTGTGGTGCATAGCTTATTTTTGTCATATTAACCATCACAATCCTATCTTCTAGAAATCCTATGCCATGATGATTATAACTGCCATGATTAAGACTTAAATTCTTCTGTGATTGTTCATAAATCCTGTTATAATCCGATTTTTTCAAAAATTCCAATGACGAAGTTGCCTGACTATAATAATTTTCTATAATATCCTTCAGCGAACGCTCAAAATAATTTTTATTCCTTCTCTTTTTTACATAATTTCTAATATTAACTATTTCCTTATTATGCTTCTCAAATGTGACTATCATATTCTTGCCCGGATGAAAACCTTTAGTATTTTCTAGAACTTTATTGCTATTTTCACATAATTTATGAAAATGCCCCAGATTCCTTGCCCCTCTTAGGATATGTTCCTCATCCTTTATATTACATTCCTGACTGTTGAATCGCTTTTTTAATATATATGTATAACCATCTTCACTTATGGATACATATTTTCCTTCTTTATTCGATATAACGCTGTCAGTTTTAATACCATTATCTTCAAGATAATCACACAGTACCTTCATGGTTTCCATTTTTTCATTGCTATTGTTATATTCCTGCAATATATATTTTCCATCAGGTGTGCTGCAGCCATAATTTCCTCTTATTTTATACGTTTCCACAATGTCTAATTCATATTGTTCAAATACACCCAGTGCCCTTTCGTTCATACACACCCTCCCCGTTTTTTATTGACAAGTCATACTTGTATTCTAAAATATGATTGCAATTCATTTTTTATAACTGGATTTTGGCTGTGTGTAAATTAACATTATTCATTAAACACATTTTTTAGTCAAAGTACTTTATTATACGCTCTGCTTCTTTTGTTAGTTTTTCTCTGGTATTATTTTCAGGCTCCTTTAGCACATAATCAAGAAGCAAATCAAGTGCCACTCCAACTTTTTCTCCAAGCGGACAGCCTAGTTCTAACAACTCTCTACCGGTTATCTCTAACTCTTTTGTACTTGTGCATATATTGTTTTCAATTATTTTTTCATACTGCTCTTTTGTATACAAATATCCTTTATAACCTTTTTCTTTGCTATATTCACTTTTTCCTTCAAAATCTGCCTTTACAAGTTGCAAATATTCCCTATAAATATCTTTTCCTATTTTGTGAACACTGCGTCTTACTGCTTCCGGAATGTATCCTTCATCAGTCGGTCTGTCATCATGACATTCTATAAGTCTCCCCACTGTCTTTATCGTCTTGTTGTCCATTTTCAGTCTGCGCATAATTTTTATGGCAATTTTGCTCCCCTCCAGGGCGTGTCCCTGAAAATGAGTTCTGCCTTTTTTATCTATAATTTTTACATTCGGTTTTCCCACATCATGTAATAAGGCGCTCCAACGCATAATCTTATCTTTTTCTACATTTTCCATAACTTTTATGGTGTGTACTCCAACATTATAAATATGATAAGGTGTAATCTGCTCACACTCCATCATATCGTCAAATTCCGGCAAAACTACCTTTGTTATCCCAAGATTATACGCCAATATAAGTTTGTCCGGATAATTTGATGTAATTAATTTTTCAAGCTCCACTCTTATTCTCTCTGCACTTATATTTTCCAGTGTTGGTGCAAGAATTTTTATAGCCTCTCTTGTTATTTTATCAATATCAAAACCAAGCTGTGCTGAAAATCTTACAGCCCTTAATATTCTAAGAGCGTCCTCATCAAATCTTTCCTCCGGTACTCCAACGCATCTAATCACCTTGTTTTCAATGTCCTTTATCCCTTCAAAAGCATCAACAAGGCCTTCCCTTTCATTGTATGCCATGGCATTAATCGTAAAATCCCTGCGTTTTAAATCTTCAATAAGATTCGATGTAAATTCTACACTTTCAGGATGTCGGCTGTCACTATATTCTCCATCAATTCTGTATGTTGTAACTTCATAACCTATATGCTGTATCATAACCGTAACAGTTCCATGCTGGATTCCTGTATCAAGAGTCTTGTTAAACAATTTTTTTACCTGTTCAGGCAAAGCAGATGTTGTAATATCCCAATCCTGTGGCTGTCTGCACAAAATAGTATCTCTGACACATCCTCCTACCGCAAAAGCCTCATATCCATTTTTTTCTAACACATTAATAATCAGTTTTACGCTGTCTGGAATATCTATCTTAAAGTTTTTATTTCCATTATATTTACTCATATTTATCACTCCAATGCATCATTCATAATATCTAGAGCTTTTTTTAAATTTTCCTCTGATATCGCTGAATAATTTATAATAAACTTGTGTTCAAACTCATCTAACTTATTATAGCAATAATCGGAAACACTTGAAATATTTATATTATTTTTTTTCAGGATTTCCTTAAATTCTTCATCATCAATTTTTTTATCAATACTCAATATAAAGTGTAATCCAGAATTTTCTTCCTCTATTGCAACTTTATTATAGATTTCATGATTCTTTATTGTATTGATTATTTTATTTCTATAATCTCTATAATAATTTCTCATACGGTTTATATGACGCTCATAGTAACCTTTGCTAATAAAATTAGCCAGTGTATACTGCTCAAAACTAGAAACTGTATTAGAATAGAATCCAAGTTCCTTACGGAATTTTTTCATCAACTCCTCCGGCAAAATCATATAAGCTATTCTGATAGAAGGAGCAAGAGTTTTAGAAAAAGTATTCATATATATAACCCTGTCTTCATCCATCCCTGCCATTGTCGGAATAGGTTTCCCCAAAAATCTAAACTCGCTGTCGTAATCATCTTCTATAATATATTTATTATTTTTTGTAGCCCATTTCAGTAGCTTGCTTCTTCTTGAAATAGGCATAACTCTCCCTGTCGGAAACTGATGCGATGGTGAAATATGAACTGCATCAACATCAGTTTTCTCAATGTCTGAGATATCTATCCCATATTTGTCAATTCTTGTATGAACGCATTTAATGCCATTAGCCTCATAAATCTTACCTATTTTTTTATATCCGGGATCCTCTAGGGCGATAACTTTTTCTCTACCTAACAGCTGAACAATAATGCTATATAAATATTCTGTTCCTGCACCCACAATTATATTTTCTGTATTTACATACATTCCTCTAAACTGCTGCAAATGCATAGCAATAGCATCTCTCAACCTGCTAATCCCGTTTTTTTCAGGACTAATCAGAAAAGAATTTTCCTCGTCTAATAATGTTTGGCGCATAATTTTAGACCAGGTTGCAAAAGGAAAACTGTCATACATGATATGATTAGAATTAAAATCTACAAACCACTGTTTTTTTGTAACTTCTCTATTTTTTTTTATCTTATTGACCGGTTCAATGTACTGATTTCCTATGTCACTGGCAAAATACCCTTTTTTCTCTTTTGCGAAAATATATCCTTCAACCATTAGCTGCGCATAGGCGTTTTCTACTGTTATTACACTTATACTATGGTTTTTTGCCATCTCTCTTTTGGAAGGTAACTTTTCCCCTGCTGCAATTTGCCCGGACAATATATCATCTCTGATACACTTGTATAAATATTCATATAAAGATGTCTTTCCTCTTTTATCAAAATCGTATGTTAACATTAACATTTCCTCTCTTAGACAATTTAGTAATTAGCATTACCCGCCATCGTTCTGGTATTATCAAATACTATCATTTTGGTATTACAAATAATACCATATCGGAATTATACTTTATAAAAAATTGAAAGTAAACAAATATAAATAAAATTTTAAATTCAGCATTGTACATAATATTTTTTTAATGAAAGGCTGAATAATTACAAAAATCAGGAGGATTAATATATTGAAAAGAATAATGACAATACAAGATATTTCTTGTCTCGGAAAATGCTCGCTGACTGTAGCACTGCCTATTATTTCTGCAATGGGCATTGAAACTTCAATTGTACCAACTGCAGTACTTTCTACCCATACACAATTTAATAATTTTACATTTAGAGATTTAACAGATGATTTAGAACCTATTATGGAACATTGGAAAAAAGAGAATTTTAAATTTGACGCAATCTATACAGGTTACCTGGGTTCTAAAAATCAAATTGATATTGTCACTAATTTTTTTGATACTTTTGGTAACAAAAATAATTACATAATTGTAGATCCGGCTATGGCTGATAACGGCAGTCTGTATACAGGTTTTGATAAAGATTTTGCTTTAGAAATGGCAAAATTATGTAAAAAGGCTGATATAATTCTTCCTAATATTTCAGAGGCATCACTTATGCTTGATGTTCCATATCCAGGTGAAAACGCCACCGAAGTACAGATTAAAAATTTGCTTATACAATTATCAACACTTGGTGCAAAAACTTCTGTTATTACCGGTGTAACTTTCAATGATGGCACTTTTGGTTTTATGGGATACGACACTGAAACTAACGAATTCTTCCAGTATAGCACTGAAAAAATTAACAAAAAATCACATGGGACAGGTGATGTCTTTGCAAGTACATTCACTGGTGCTTTGATGAATGATTTTACAGTATTTGAAGCATTAAAAATAGCTGCTGACTACACATGTGCCTGCATCAAAAATAGTTACAATGATTCAAGTGCAGTAAATTATGCTGTTAATTTCGAATCAGAAATCCCTTATTTGTTGGATTTAATTAAGAACTAAACAAATGCCCCCAATTATTAAGTCTTGGGGGCATTTGTTAATATATTTAGTTTATTGAACTTCAAAAGAGAATATTCTAAATTGCTCTATGCCATATGTTGAAATAGGAATAAATCTAACCGTTTTTACACACCAGTCCACACTATGATTTACAAATCTTTGATGATTATCATCTATACACAATTCATAAACCTTTCCATCCTCTGATGTGCCTTCTATTTTGTAAGCTTGAATCAATGTTTCCGGTAATTTAAATTTATTCTCTACAAGCGAATAACGACAAGGCATATTATGATAACCTCGATTTAATTCACTGTCAAAAATAAGTCTTATTTGGCTAATATTTGTATTTTTCTCAAAAATATACTCGATAATATCACCATCTGTTCCTATCCAACAATTCTTTTCCCCTCTGTCTATTCCGTTTCTAACAATTTCGCTTGAACATTTTGCTGTCTTTGTAATTTCTGCAACTTTTCTGTTATGCCATGGTATATAACAATCATCTTCCATTAAACTCTGCTGCAATTTATTTATATCAACATTTTCCAATCCCATATTGTCATTAATTGCCTGTGCAACAGCTGTACCTAACGCTTGTCCAAGAACAGCGCAGGTCGCCATAACTCTTGATGAACTAAGAGCCGCATGAGTTACACTTATATTTCTGCCTGCAAAACATAAATTTTCTATGTTTTTTGATATCATACATCTTAATGGTAATCCCCATGGTGTAGGTGCCGGATGAAATATAGTAGACTCACCTTTATTATAATAAAAGCCTTCCGGAAAATGATCGTCCATTGTCCAGCCTGCATATGCTACAATATCATCAAAATGCCCTCCGGATTCTACATCATTTTGATTGACTACATATTTACCAACATATCTTCTACTTTCTCTTTTGCCTGGCAAAAAACCAATCCATTCTAATTCCCAATTTTCTGCACCATGTTCACCATAATTTTTTATATGATCCCAAACTCCATAACATATCTTTAGACATTCGTCTCTACAGCGGTCTGTATCATGAATACAATCCCATTCCCCTCCAACTTCAATCCACCAGAAATTAGTGCTAAGACTATGGTCTTTATAAGGCAAATCTGCATCAGTTTCATATTTATATGCCCACTTTGGTGCAGTAAATTTAACAGGATGAGCAGTTTCTCTAATTTGAAAAAGACAACTCATTCCCATTGTCTTATTATCTGCCACATCAGGCGGTATAGTTTCATCAAATTCTTTTTTGCTTTCTCTTCCATATTTAAATTCTGCTCCTGAAAGTGTAGACAAGACTGAATCTCCTGAGCAATCTGCAAAATGTTTTGCAGATACTACATGAAATGTTTCTGCATTAGACTGCCACGCCTTTACAGATATAATTTTTTCTCCATCCATTGTGCAATCAAGGCAACTAGAATTAAGCAATAGAGTCAAATTATCTTCTCCCATAGCTTTTTGATATAATACGCTGTCCCATAAAGAATACTTATGAGCTGGATTTTGATAAAAATTCTCAAGTATTATTTCTTCAATTATTCCGGTTTCTCGATTATCCTCACCATGACAGCCACAAATCCACATACGAATCTCACTTGAGGCATTTCCTCCTAAAACTGCTCTGTCATGTATCAATACAACCTTAATGCCATGCCTTGTTGCTGCTATGGCACAGCAAAGTCCAGACATACCTCCTCCTACAACACATAAATCTGTAGTATATTGTATCGTTCTCATATACTTTCTCCTCATAATTATTTTGTACTTTTTAACTAATTATAGCAACTCATCAAACAACATACCTTTAAATTCCAGCAGAATATCTTTACTTTTCTGCAATTTAATATATAATTTACTCATGTAGCCAAAATGTATAGTACAATTTTCAAAAGGTGATTTAATTATGCAAAACAAACTTATTGATGATATAAATAATTATATTTCATACCTTAATTCTAATGGATTATACGTATCTGTTCATGGAAAAAATATAAGCGGACTCTTAGAGCACAATATGCATCGTAATCCTTATTGCGCATTTGTTAAAACTGACAATGATGCCTGGAAAAGATGTGTCAAATGCCAACAAAAACTTTTTTCTAAACACAATGAAGACTATATATTCGGGATGTGTTATGCCGGAATCGAGGAATATGTTTTTTATGTTAATGATAATACATTCATATGCGTCAGTGGATATGGAATAAATAAAGAAAAGGCTAAAGAACGTATAAACAATTTAGCTAACAATTATTATTTTGACAAAAATGAACTTCTAAGAATTTATAATCGTGGTTTGAAACATAAGGAAGAAAATATTGACAATCTCAAAATATTAATTAAACCTTTATGTCATATGCTTTCCCTCTTACAAATCACATACACTAGTAATCTAATTACTGATTCTAAAAACAAAACTTTTGATTCTATATTAGCATATATCCAAAGAAATATTATGCAGGACATTTCCTTAAAAAATATTGCTGGAGCTTGTTCCTGCTCAGAATCAACAGTTTCACATCTATTCAAAGAATATACAAATCAATCCGTAAAAAAATACATAAACAACATTCGTATAAAGGAAGCCGAAAAAATGTTAATAACCACTGATTTATCTATTAGCACAATTGCTGCTTATTGTGGTTTTTCCGACACTAACTATTTTTCATCTTGTTTCAAAAAATATTTCAATATGTCACCTACGCAATACAGAAAAAAGGTGTAATTTTTCTTCAAATTACACCTTTTTTTGTATTTCCTCTATTATAAATATTTCTTCATAACGTCAACCTTGTCAAGTTTTTCCCAAGGAAGGTCAAGATCGTTTCTTCCAAGGTGACCATAAGCTGCTGTCTGCTTATAAATTGGTCTTCTAAGATCTAACATCTTAATAATTCCAGCTGGTCTTAA
>CAYWUE010000043.1:0-16286 GCA_964461415.1 uncultured Eubacterium sp. | reverse complement strand
CGAGAATTCCTGTCAAGGACTTTAGCCACATGTGGTGCGAAGCATCCTTGACAGGCTTCTCGCACATGATGTTTTATATACAAGCAGCTAATGATAAGTATTGCCCCTATAATCACGGGGCAAATGTTTTACCTATTTTGGGACATTTTCAAAAACGCTTGACAATACTTTATTATATTTGATATGCTAATTTGATATGGTAAATTTTATTATTTTATTATATTTGTTTCATCCAATATTTTTTTCTCTATTCTATTTTTTACAATTTTTGCTATATCAACTGTTTTCATATCTTTATATTCTTCATAATTTATTGGAGCAAGATAATGTATTTGCACCTCTACTGTTTTTGTATCTTTAATATCAAAAGGTTTAAATGAATCTATCAATGCTACCGGTACTATTGGAGCTTTAGCTTTAACAGCACTTTTAAAGGATCCGGCTTTAAATTCTCCCGGTATATTTCCCTTCTTACTTCTTGTACCTTCAGGAAATATCAAAAAATTTCTTCCTTTTTTCATTTCATCAGCCATCTCGTTTATTATTTTTAGTCCTTGACGTACATCATCTCTATCAATAGCCTTTCCATCCATGGCTTTCATTACTTGTTTTAGCAATATTACTTTTTCTAAATCTTTTCTCATCACCATGGAAAACGGTCTTTCACATGTATCGCATGCTAACAATACATCAAATAATCCCTGGTGATTTGGTGTTAATAAAAATCCATCCTCCTTAGGAAGATTTTCTGTTCCTCTACATATTATATTTACATGTCCCATTATATTTACTTTTTTGCAAACTTTTCTTACTATATTGTATCTCTCATTAACAGTATATTTTTTTGAATTTCCCGCTCTATTTATTTCATAAAACAACCACGGTACTCTGTAAAATCTTCTTGTAACTAAATACACAATTCTATTAATCCTCATTTTTATACTCCCTTATTGCTGTTTC
Organism: uncultured Eubacterium sp.; assembly: GCA_964461415.1. Taxonomy (GTDB): domain Bacteria; phylum Bacillota; class Clostridia; order Lachnospirales; family Lachnospiraceae; genus Eubacterium_G. The sequence goes on along the minus strand of CAYWUE010000043.1, from coordinate 15,326 downwards.
ATATAAATTATTTCCCTGACTGTCTATTACAACAATCGCCGGAAAATTTTCTACATATAATTTTCTTATTGCTTCTGTTCCTAGATCATCATATGCTATAACTTCACTTTTCTTTATACATTTTGATAATATTGCTCCTGCGCCCCCAACTGCCGCAAAATATACACTTCCATTTCTTAGTATCGCATCCTTTACATCCTTTGAGCGTTTTCCTTTTCCAATCATTCCTTTTAGTCCTAAATCTAAAAGCTTTGGAGCATACTTATCCATTCTGCTTGCTGTAGTAGGTCCGGCTGAACCTATTATTCTTCCTTCTCTAGCTGGTGATGGCCCCATATAATATATTACATTGTTTTCTATTTCTATAGGAAGTTCTTCACCTTTTTCTAATGCTTCTGACATTCTTTTATGTGCTGCATCTCTGGCAGTATATATTACACCTGTTATGTATACATAATCTCCACTTTTTAGTTTATTTGCTGTTTCCTTTGATATTGGAGCCTCTATCTTTTTATACATATTATACCTCTTTAAGATTTTATTATTTCATATTGTTTATCATTATTATAACATTCTGCTAACATGTCTGTTCACATGACAACAAATATTTATTGCAACAGGAAGCCCGGCTATATGTGTTGGATAGGTTTCTACATTCACTGCTAAAGCTGTCTGTGTTCCACCTAATCCCCCTGGACCTATTCCTAATTTATTTATTTTTTCTAATAGTTCATCTTCCATTTTTTTTACATAAGGTATTTCTGAACTGCTGTCTGCCGGTCTGGCTAATGCTTTTTTTGCTAATATTGCACATTTTTCAAATGTTCCACCTATACCTACCCCAACAACCATAGGTGGACAAGCATTAGGTCCTGCTTCTTTCACCGTATTAACTACAGCTTCTTTTACTCCTTCTATCCCATCAGCCGGCTTTAACATATATATCTTGCTCATATTTTCGCTACCAAATCCTTTTGGTGCCAATGTTATTTTTATATTTTCTCCTGGAATTATATTATAATGTATTACAGCTGGAGTATTGTCATTTGTATTCATTCTTATTATAGGGTCACTTACTACTGATTTTCGAAGAAATCCTTCTATATACCCCTGTCGAACACCTTCATTTATTGCATCTTCTAAATTTTTTCCTTCTATATGTACATCCTGACCTATTTCTATAAATACTACTGCCATTCCAGTATCCTGACATATAGGAATCATATCTTCTGCAGCAATTTTTAAATTTTCTTCAAGCTGATTTAGTATTTGACATCCAAGAGGTGATTTTTCATTTTCTTTTGCCTTATTAAATACTTTTTTCATATCCGTTGATAAAAAATGATTTGCTTCTATACACATTTCTTTTATATTTTTTGTTATTTCACTTGAATTAATATTTCTCATATTCATTCCTTTCATCTAGATACTTGAATTATAGTATTATTTTCTTTTTTTATATAAACATTCATAATTAAAAATGTTTCTTCCAATATAATTGTATTCTAGTTTTTCTTCAAAAAACTTTACATTATCCTAAATAATTATGACCACTTTTTTCTCTCAATGATAGCTATTATCTTATTCTATATAATTATTACTTATTATTTATAATAAACATTGCTTATTATTAGCAATACTAAAAGGCGACTATTTTAGTCGCCTTTTAGTAAATATTATTATTCAGATTCAGTATCTTTCAATAATTCTTCACTATCTTTGGCTGATTCTTCTACGTTTTCTGCTAATTTTGCTGCTTCTAATGCATCTGCTTCTGTTACACTTTCTTTAACTTTTGTTATACTAGCAACAACTATATCTTCATTATTACCTGTATTCATAAGTTTTACACCTAGTGTTACTCTTCCAAGCACTGAAATAGTATCAACAAACATTCTTATAACTATACCTTCATTTGTTATCATCATTATTTCATTGCCATCATTTACAGCTTTTGCACCTATAACATTTCCTGTTTTTTCAGAAATCTTATAGCATTTTACACCCTTACCTCCACGATTTTGTAACTTAAAATCTGCAAATGGTGTACGTTTGCCCATGCCATTAGCTGACACTATAAGAATATATTGTCCCTGTGACTCTAATTGCATTGAAATCACTTCATCATCTGTTTTTAATTCAATTCCTCTTACACCCATTGCTGAACGTCCTGTCTCACGAATATCAGTTTCTCTAAACTTTATTCCCTGTCCATTCTTTGTTATGAGCATAATATTATCACTATTATTAGAAATTGTTACATCAATTAATTCGTCATTTTCACGCAATGTTATCGCTTGAATTCCACTCTTTCTAATATTAGTATATGCCATTATAGATGTCTTTTTTATAACACCCTTCTTTGTAGCCATTATTAAATATTTATCATCTTCATATTCTCTCATATGAATTCCGGCAGATACTTTTTCTCCCGGCTGTAATTGTAATAAGTTAACAATAGCCATACCACGAGCTGTTCTTCCAGCTTCCGGTATCTCATAGCATTTTAATTTATAAATTCTTCCTAGATTAGTAAGGAATAATATATAATCATGTGTTGAGACCATAAATATATCTTTTATAAAATCCTTATCTATGGTCTGCATTCCCTTTATGCCTTTACCTCCCCTATTCTGAGATTTAAAATTATCTACAGTCATTCTCTTTATGTATCCTAAATTTGTCATTGCAACAACTGTATCTTCTTCAGGAATAAGGTCCTCATCAGACAAATCGCCCACATTCATTCCTATTTTTGTTCTTCTTTCATCACCAAACTTATCTCTTACAATTTCTATTTCTTCTTTTATAACTGTAAGAAGCTTGTTTTCATCTGCAAGAATTGATTTTAGGTAATCTATTTTTTTCATCAATTCTGCATATTCTGCTTCCAAATCTTCTCTTGCTAATCCTGTTAATTGACGAAGTCTCATATCTACAATAGCCTGAGACTGAGCATCTGTAAGACCAAATCTTTCAATCAAATTATTCTTTGCATCTGCTGTCGTTCTTGAACCTCTTATAATTTTTATTACTTCATCAATATTATCAAGAGCTATTAAAAGACCTTTTATTATATGTGCTCTTTCTTCTGCTTTATTTAATTCAAATTTAGTTCTTCTTGTTACAACATCTTTCTGATGCTTCAAATACTCATCAAGCATTTCTAACAGATTCAAAACCTTTGGCTCGCCATTTACTAGTGCTAACATTATTACACCAAAAGAATCCTGTAACTGAGTATGTTTATAAAGCTGATTTAAAATAACATTTGCATTAGCATCTCTCCTTACTTCTATTACAACACGAGTTCCTTCCTGGTCTGATTCATCTCTTAAATCTGTTATTCCATCAACCTTCTTGTCCTTTACAAGACTTGCTATTTTTTCTACTAATTTTGCTTTATTAACCATATATGGAAGTTCAGTTATAATAATTTTGCTTTTTCCATTATCCATGGTTTCTATTTCAGATACGGCACGCGTTTTTATTTTTCCACGACCAGTTCTATATGCCTGTTCAATATCTTTTCTTCCTAATATGGTAGCTCCCGTAGGAAAATCAGGTCCTTTTATTATTTCCATAACTTCTTCTATAGAAGTTTCCCTATTTTCATCTACCTTATTGTCAATTATTTTTACAATTGCATTTATTGTTTCTGTAAGATTGTGAGGTGGAATATTTGTTGCCATACCTACAGCTATACCACTTGTACCATTTACTAATAAATTAGGGTATCTTGCTGGAAGCACAGTTGGTTCTTTCTCTGTTTCATCAAAGTTTGGTGTAAATATTACAGTATCTTTATTAATATCTGCAACCATTTCCATTGATATTTTGCTAAGACGGGCTTCTGTATAACGCATAGCAGCCGCACCGTCTCCATCTTCTGAACCAAAATTCCCATGACCATCTACTAAAGGATATCTTGTATTCCATTCTTGAGCCATATTAACCAAAGCTCCATAAATTGAACTGTCCCCATGTGGATGAAATTTACCCATTGTATCACCTACAATACGAGCACATTTTCTATGTGGTTTGTCAGGTCCATTATTAAGTTCAACCATCGAATATAAAACTCTACGTTGAACCGGCTTTAAACCATCTCTTACATCAGGCAATGCTCTTGATGCTATAACACTCATCGCATAGTCTATATAAGAGGTTTCCATGGTTTCTTTTAAGTCTACTTCATGAATTTTATCAAATATCTTATCGTCCACTTATACTTCCTCCTATATATCAAGATTTTTTACAAATTTAGCATTTGCCTCTATAAACTCTCTTCTTGGCTCTACTTCATCACCCATTAATGTAGTAAAAGTTTTGTCCATTTCTGAAAGCTTTTCTTCATCAATTTTCACCTGTTTTAATATTCTTGTTTTTGGATCCATAGTTGTTTCCCATAGCTGATTTGCATCCATTTCACCTAGACCTTTGTAACGCTGAATCTTATTCTGATTATCACGTCCAATTTCCATAAGAATCTTGTTTAATTCGTCATCATTATATGCATAATAGTTTTTCTTATTTCTTGTTACCTGATAAAGTGGTGGCATAGCAAGATAAACATGTCCATCTTTAATAAGTTCAGGCATAAATCTATAGAAAAATGTTAACATAAGTGTATCAATATGTGCACCATCAACGTCAGCATCAGTCATAATTATAATTTTGTTATATCTTAATTTTGTTATGTCAAAATCATCCTTTATTCCTGTACCAAATGCTGTAATCATAGTTCTTATTTCTGCATTGTCCATTATCTTATCTATACTTGCTTTTTCCACATTAAGAATTTTTCCCCTAAGTGGAAGTATAGCTTGAGTAGCTCTGGTTCGCGCTTTTTTTGCAGAGCCACCGGCCGAATCTCCTTCGACAATAAATATTTCGCAATTTTCAGGATTTTTATCAGAACAATCTGATAATTTACCTGGAAGCGCTGCTACAGATAAAGCTGTTTTTCTTGTTGCTTCTCTAGCTTTTCGTGCAGCATCTCTAGCTCTTTTAGCCAATACAGCTTTTTCACATATAATTTTTGCAACAGCTGGATTTTGTTCAAGAAAATATGTCAACTGCTCACTCATTACATTTTCAACAGCAGCTCTTGCTTCACTATTTCCAAGTTTTTGTTTAGTCTGTCCTTCAAACTGAGGGTCCTCTATCTTAACACTTACAATAGCCGTAAGTCCTTCTCTAAAATCATCACCGGAAAGATTTTCTTCATTTTCTTTAAGAATCTTTTTCTGTTTTGCATAATTATTAAAGGTTTTAGTTATTGCTCTTTTAAAACCTTCGACCTGTGTTCCACCTTCCGGTGTATTAATATTATTTACAAAGCTCAAACAATTCTCACTATATGCATCATTGTGCTGCATAGCCACTTCAACATAAACATTATTTACTATTCCTTCACAATAAATAACTTCATTATATAATTCCTGTTTTCCTTCATTTAAATAGGTGACAAATTCTTTTATTCCCCCCTCGTAATGGAAAGTATTCTCTACAATTTCTTCACCTCTTACATCCCTTAAAACAATCTTAAGATTTTTTGTAAGGAACGCAGTTTCTCTTAATCTAATTTCTAATGTTTTGTAATCATAAATTGTTTCTTCAAAAATTTCATCATCAGGTAAAAATCTTACCTCTGTCCCGGTATAATTTTCATCACATTCACCAATTATCTTCAATGACTCAGTAATTTTACCATATTCATATTTCTGATAATGAATCTTTCCTTCACGACAAACTCTTACCTCAAGCCATTTTGATAGTGCATTAACAACCGAGGCACCTACACCATGAAGTCCACCTGATACCTTATATCCACCACCACCAAATTTTCCACCTGCATGAAGTACAGTAAATACCAATTCTACTGCCGGCTTTCCTGTTTTCTTATTAATATCTATAGGAATACCACGACCATTATCTTTTACGGAAATAGAATTATCCTTGTTAATCTGTACATCAATAGTATTACAATAACCAGCCAATGCTTCATCTACTGCATTATCAACTATTTCATATACTAAATGATGAAGTCCTCTTGAAGAAGTTGAACCGATATACATACCCGGTCTTTTTCTTACAGCTTCAAGTCCTTCTAAAACTTGTATCTGGTCTGCTCCATATTCGTTTTCAACGTTAGTATTGTTACCCATTCGTAACTCCTTTCATTATTCCAACAAAATTATTTTTATATGAAAATAATTTTTCTTGTAATATTTAAAATTTATACTGTTTTTTCTTTTATTTTTCCCTCACATATTTTGAAAATTTTATTTATCTCAAATCTATTTTCAATAAATTCATCTAAACCTGTACATGTAACTATTGTCTGAATATTATCTAGGCTCTTTAATAAATGATTTTGTCTATCTGAATCAAGCTCAGATAAAACATCATCTAATAATAAAACCGGAGTATCATTAATTAATGACTTTACTAATTCAATTTCTGCAAGCTTAAGCGATAAGGCCACTGTTCTCTTTTGTCCCTGACTTCCATAAGTTCTAATATTAATATCTTTATTAAAAAATAAAATATCATCCCTGTGTGGTCCAACAGATGTACTTTTTAGTTTAATATCTTTTATTCTATTTTGAATAAGCTTCTCATATATTTCTTGTTCATCACAATTTTTTTTATATATAAGATTTATTTCTTCTTTGTTTTCCGTAAGTTTTGCGTGAATAGGTTTTATAATTTTGTTAATATCTTTTATAAATTTTTTTCTTCTTTTGATAATTTTACTACCATATTCAGCCAGTTGTAAATCCCACACATCCAATGTTTCTTCAAGCTCCGGACGCATATAAATATCCTTTAAAAGCTGATTTCTCTGACCTAAAACTTTATTATAGTTAATTAAATTATAAACATAAATCTTATCTAATTGACATAACTCCATGTCAACAAATTTTCTTCTCTCAGCAGGACCATCCTTTATAATGTCCAAATCTTCCGGTGAAAAGAAAATAACATTGAAAATTCCAAATAATTCACTTGCTTTTTTTATTGGAATTCCATTTATAGCAATTCCCTTAGACTTATTTTTTCTTAAATGAATATCAATTCTATATTCTCTACTTTTTTTATTTATAAATAATTTAATATGACCTTCTTCACAGCCAAATTTAATTAATTCAGCATCCTTGCTACTTCTATGAGATTTTGTTGTACTGCATAAATACACAGCTTCCAAAATATTAGTTTTTCCCTGTGCATTTTTTCCATATAAAATATTTGTTTTATCATCAGGTTCTAATTTAAGAAAATCATAATTTCTAAAATTACTAAGTTCAATTTTTGTTACAATCATTATTTTACTGTTACCAAAGTTCCTTCAAATTCAAAATTATCTCCAGGATAAAGCTTCTTACCTCGTCTGGTATCAGTTTCACCATTAACTTTAACCTGACCATCCTGAATGACAAACTTAGCATCAACACCTGAATCAACCAGTCCGGCCAACTTCAGAGCCTGACCTAATTTAATAAAATCATCTTTAATAATTATTTCCATTTTTAACCAAATAATGCAAATAAGAATTATTTATTTTCTATTTGCATTACTTTTTCCTTTCTCTTAATTAAATATTATTGCACTACAGGAAGTACAACATAAATATAACTATTTTCATCATCTCTTATAAAGCATGGAGCCTTAGGATTTGTAAAATAAATGCTTACTTCTTCTGAATCCAAAACTCTTAATATATCTATAAGGAACTTTGGATTAAAACTAATCATCATATCAGTTCCTTCTTTTATAATAGGAATACTTTCATCCATAGAACCAATAAACGTATTAATAGACAATTCCATTTCAGTATCTTTTATTGTTAAGAACACTGGTTTCTTATCTCCTTCTTTAATAAGAAGAGTAGCTCTATCAATACAGTCGGCCATTTCTCTTTTATTTATTGTAATCTTTGTTTTATAGTCATTACTTATCATTTTATCTGTATCAAAATAATTGTTGCATTCAATCAATCTTGAAACAACCTTTGTCTGCTCAAATTCGAATAATATATGATTTGATGTAAAGTATATATTTACATCATCTTCTACTCCACCATTTAAAATTTTGCTTATTTCATTTAATGATTTACCAGGAACTAAAACTTTAAAGTTACCGAATTCTTCTTTTAATTCAACATTCCTAATAGCAATTCTAAACTTATCTAAAGCTACTACTTTTAATTTGTTGCCATTAACCTCAAACAATTCTCCTGTTAAAATTTTATTTTTATCAGCATCATTTACAGTGAAAATAGTTTGTCTTATTAATTCTTTTAAAGCAAACTGAGAAAGTGTAATTCCTTCTTTCTTTTCTATAATTGGCAAATAAGAAAAATCATCTGCTGATTTTACAAGAATATTAAATTTAGAATTTTCGCAGGTAATATTAGCTTTTGATTCATCATTTACTTCTATAACAACATCATTATCTGGAAGTTTACGAATAATTTCAGAGAAAATCTTTGCATCAATAGCAATGCTTCCGGCTTCAATAATTTCTCCTTCAACTATAGTTTCAATTCCTAATTCCATATCATTAGCAGTAAATTTTACTACTCCTTCAGTTGCATCAATAAGAATACATTCAAGAATAGACATTGTTGTTTTTGATGATACAGCTTTCATTACGATATTGATACCTGCAATCAAATCTGATTTTTTACAAACTAATTTCATTATAAATCTCCTTTTATCTTAAAATAGTAATACGTAAAAACGTATAAATAAATATATATATTAGATAATAATAATAATAATAATAAGCAATGTTAATATGTTAATAAGTGTTTAACCCCCTTTAAAATAAAGGGAAAAATAAAACAATAACATGTTAATAAATTGATATTAATCAACAAAAATATAATACTTATGATCTTTACATCGTTCGACATAAAAACATAAATGATGACAAAATGTTAATAAAAATAAGGTTTATCAACATTTTATTAACTTAAAAAGATGAGTTATTAACGAAAATATTAACTAAATGTTAATAACTTGAACAAAAATGTTAATAACTATTTAATTAGGGTTAATTTTCTTTTTAAGAACATCTATAAGATTTTTTGTATTTGAGTCAGTTTCTATTTCTGATTTTATTTTGTCATAACCATAGCTAACAGTAGCGTGGTTAGTTTTCTTAAGTGCAGCACCAATTGTTTCAAGTTTTTCGTCAGTGAAAACTCTGCATAAATACATACATATCTGGCGTGGGTAAGCAAATTCACGACTCTTCTTCTTTGAACAAATATCCGTTGGAGAAATCTGAAAATGGTCAGCTACAATATTTATAATATATTCGCATGTGATAGCATTTTCATGATTAGGTGTCACAAGCTCTTGTAAAACTCCTGAAGCAAATTCTACTGTGATAGGTGAATGACTTATTTTTGAAAAAGTAACAACACGTGTTAGGGAACCCTCAAGCTCTCTGACGTTTGAAACAAAGTGATTTGCAATATACTGCAAAACACTTTCATCAATATTATAACCTAGTGTTTCTGCTTTTTTCTTTAAGATAGCCATACGAGTTTCGTAGTCGGGATTTTGAATATCAACAGTTAATCCCTGTTCAAAACGACTTATAAGTCTTTCAGCAATACCTTCCATATCTTTTGGTTTTTTATCTGAAGTCAAAACAATCTGTTTATGTTTCATAAACAATTCATTAAAGATATTAAAAATTTCTTCCTGAGTTCTTTCTCTACCGGAAATAAATTGAATATCATCAATTAACAAAACATCAACATTTCTGTATTTTTTTCTGAATTCAATCATCTCTTCTTGGTTAGTTTTTTTCTTACGGAGCAAATCTATAACTTCATTGGTAAAGGATTCACTTGTAGTATATAAGACTTTTGCCCCAAAATTATTTTTGAGAACAAAGTTACCTATTGAATGAATCAAATGAGTTTTTCCAAGACCTACTCCTCCGTAAATAAATAATGGATTGTAAACATCACCAGGTGATTCGGCAACAGCTAAGGATGTAACCTGTGCAATATTATTATTTGAACCAACTACGAAAGAATCAAAAGTATATTTTTTATTAAGGTTAGCATCTAATATTCTATTTTCTAGAGAAATATCTTCCTGAGTTATTGAAGAAATTTTAGGTGATTCATCTTCTGTTTTTGAAATTGTTTCGTTTGGAAGAAGAATCTGAAGTTCAAGTTCCTGATTTAAAGTTTCTTCAATAGATATTTTTAATAAGGCAAGATATTTTTTGTTAATATATTGAAGACCAGTTTTTCCACTTTCTCCAGGAAAAACTAAAGTAATCATATTATTTTCAAATGCTTCTACTTCTAAAGGTAAAATCCATGTCCTGAAAGAAACATCAGCAATATCATATTCATGTTTGAAAAAATTGAGAATTTCCGGCCATTTTTCTTTTAAATTTTCTAACATAATTCCCTCCTAATTTATTAAAAAGGTATAAAAGCCCATTCAAATAATATAATACATCAAAAATGCTTGTTTTTCAATAATTTTAGAAATATACATTAAAATAAGAAGAAACAAATGTAATAAGAATGAATATGGACTAAAATAAGTATTTGAAGTATGGTATAAATTAATAAAATAATATATGTTTACATAAAAAGTATAAAAATTAAATTATAATTTACATAAATAATACATTTATCAACATTTATCGACAAAAGTTATTAACAAAAAAATGTTAAAAAAATAAAATAGGCCCATAAAATGTAGTAAAAAATAAAAGTTATTAACATTCTATTAACATCAGGTTGATAACTTTATGTAAATTAGTGATAAATTTATGTAAATATAAAGTTGATGATAAGGATTGATTATTTATAGAAAAAATAATGTTTTATAAAAAGATAGATTATAAAAAATATTTATATTTATTTATTTTCCTTTATTTTTATATAATATTAAAAAAAGTTGAAAATATATTTAAAATATGGTTTAATTAATGCTTGACTACGTGAATTCTTACATTTATAATTATAACGATGTTTTACTAGGAAACAGAAAAGGAGGTGCCGGAATTATGAAGATGACATTTCAGCCAAAGAAAAGACAGAGATCAAAAGTTCATGGATTTAGAAAAAGAATGAGCACTGCAGGTGGTAGAAAAGTTTTAGCTAGCAGAAGAGCAAAAGGAAGAAAGAAATTATCAGCTTAGGTCGCATTCAATTGTGACCTTTTTTCTTTTTGTAAAATTCTATGTAGTAATGATTACTTATAGGAGAATTGGCAAAATGGAAAAGAATATTAAAAAATATGATTCATTAAAAAAAAATAGTGACTTTCAGGTTGTTTATAACAAAGGAAAGTCAAAAGCAAATAAGTATTTAGTTATGTATGTTTTAAAAAATGATTTAAACATCAATAGATTAGGTATTTCAGTAAGTAAAAAAGTAGGAAATAGTGTAGTAAGACATCACCTAACACGTTTAATAAGAGAGAGCTACAGACTAAATCAAAATATGTTCAATAGTGGTTTGGACATTGTCATAATAGCAAGAAATACTGCTAAGGACAAAAGTTATAAAGAAATCGAAAGTGCCATTATGCACTTGGGAAAGATTCAAAATATTTTGATTGAAAATTAGGTAGTAATTTTTATATTCAAAATATACGTTGAAAAGCCGGTTTAATAGTTTTTCAAAATTGTAACTGATTAGAGAATAAGCTTTCATAGTTAAGAGGTGAATATATGAAGGTTTTGCATATTATTTCTAATATTATAAATTCAATATTAATAAGTGGTATAAAATTTTATAGAAAATTTTTATCACCTCTAAAAAGAAATGGATGCTGCAGATATATACCTACATGTTCACAATATGCATTGGAGGCTTTAAAAAAATATGGACCGATAAAAGGATCTTTTCTTTCTATAAAAAGAATACTTAGATGTAATCCATTTAGCAAAGGTGGATATGATCCGGTCCCATAAGGAGGATAAGCCAAATGATAAATTGGTTGGCGAAAATATTAGGATATGTTCTTTCATGGATATATGATTTTTTTGCATTGTTTACAGAAGATCATACTGCTAATATTGCTCTATGTATCATAACATTTACTTTTGTAGTTAGAATGTTAATGTTACCTATGACAATAAAGCAGCAAAAATTTACAAAACTTAATGCAGTAATGAATCCTGAAATTCAGGCAATTCAGAAGAAATATCAGAATAAAAAAGATCAGAATTCACAGTTAGCAATGCAGGAAGAAATTAAATCTGTATATGATAAATATGGAACATCTCCAACAGGAAGTTGCCTTCAGCTTATAATTCAAATGCCTATTCTTTTTGCTGTGTACAGAGTTGTAAATGTTAGTAATATAAGCAAATATGTTAAGGCAGCAAAAGATGCCGGTGAAGGTATTTATAAGTTTTTTGTATATGATAATATTAGAATTGCACCATCAAAGTTAGATTTAAATTTGTTTTGGGTATGGTTAATTCCTGTATTAGCTGGTCTTTTCCAGTTTTTGAGCGTACAGCTTTCAACAAAGTTAAATAGCTCGAATACAAATAATAATCAGGATAATCCAATGGCTGGTTCAATGAAGATGATGAATTGGACAATGCCACTTATTTCAGTATGGATGTGTTATTCACTTCCAATAGGTCTTGGTCTTTACTGGGTAGCTGGATCATTAGTGATGATGTTACAGCAGTTATTTATCAATATATATATGAAGCGTGTAGACGTTAATGATATTATTGAAAAGAATAAAGATAAGGCTATGGCAAAAGCTGAGAAGAGAAAACAGAAAGAAGGTATATATAGGGAAAGAGTTCTCGAAGCATCAAAAGTTAATGCAAAAAATATAGCTTCTAATTCTAATATGAGCACTGCTGAAAGAGAAGAAAGAATAAGAAAAGCAAAAGAAGCGATGAGCAAAAAAGAAGGTTCACTTGCGGCAAAAGCTAATATGGTAAGTGAGTATAATAAACGCAACGAAAAATAAAAGTTTAGTAATTTATACTTAATGTATGTTTCTTTTTAAAAAATTATAAAGGAAACATTAGGAGGTTAATTTAATTATGGAATTCAAGGAATATAAAGGAAAAAATGTAGATGAAGCTGTAACAAATGCTTGCGTTGAGTTAGGCATCGATACATCTAAATTAGAATACGAAGTAATTGAAAAGGGAACAAATGGATTCTTAGGAATTGGCAGTAAACCAGCAGTTATTAAAGCTAGAAAAAGTCAGTCTATAGAAGAAATTGCAAGAGAATTCTTAAATAAAGTATTCAATGCGATGGAACTTACTACAAAAATTGATATTGAAGTAGTAGAAAACGAAAAAGAAAACATAGTAAACATAAATATCATTGGAGATGATATGGGAATACTTATTGGAAAGAGAGGACAGACTCTTGATTCATTACAGTATCTTGTAAGTCTTGTTATTAACAAAGAAAGTGAAAAGTTTAACAGAGTTAAACTTGATACTGAAAATTATAGAGAACGTAGAAAAGCAACTCTTGAAAATCTTGCTAAGAATATCTCATTTAAAGTTAAGAGAATTAAAAAGCCGGTAGCTCTTGAACCAATGAATCCTTATGAAAGAAGAATTATACATTCAGCACTTCAAAATGATAAATTCTGTACAACAAAGAGTGAAGGTGAAGAGCCATACAGACATGTAGTTGTTATGTTAAAAAAAGACGTAAGATAATTTAATGTAATTAAATGATATAGGCACAGGAATTTAATCCTGTGCTTTTTTTACTTTATAAAAGGAGAGTAGTGTGCTATACTATGTTAGATATTAAGGTGGATTTTTATGTTCATTTATAAATTTAATGGAATGGAGAAAAAATGAAAATTACAGATACAATAGCAGCAATTTCTTCAGCAGCAGGAAATTCAGGTATAGGAATAATACGTGTAAGCGGAGAAGAAGCGATTCAAATAGTAGATAAAATTTTCAGAGCAGGAAAAAAAGAAAAAAAACTTTTAAATGTAGATAGTCATACAGTTCATTATGGACATATTGTAGATGGTGATAAAGTATTAGATCAGGTTCTTGTAATTGTAATGAAAAATCCACATTCATATACAGGAGAAGATACTGTGGAAATAGATTGCCATGGTGGTATGCTAATACTTAAAAAGGTATTAGATTTGGTAATTAAAAGTGGGGCAAGAGTGGCAGATCCGGGAGAATTTACTAAAAGAGCTTTTTTAAATGGAAGAATTGATTTGTCACAGGCTGAAGCAGTAATGGATTTGATAAATTCTACAAATGATTTTGCGCTTAATAGTTCAATAGAACAATTAAAAGGTGGAGTTTCAGAGGCTATAAAGGAGATAAGAGGTGATATTATTTATCACATTGCTTTCATTGAATCGGCATTAGATGATCCTGAACACATAAGCCTTGATAATTATGAAGATGAAATAACAGAAATGCTTAATATAAATATCAATAAAATAGAAAAGTTGATAAATACCTTTAATAATGGAAGAATTATGAAGGAAGGTATAAAAACAGTAATTTTAGGAAAGCCAAATGCGGGAAAATCCTCTCTCTTGAATCTTATGTTAGGTGAAGATAGAGCAATTGTGACAGATATAGAGGGAACAACTAGAGATACATTAGAAGAAAATATTAATTTTAATGGATTAAGTTTAAAAATAATTGATACTGCAGGTATCAGAGATACAGACGATTTAGTTGAACAGATAGGTGTTAATAAAGCAAAAGAGATTGCAAAAGAAGGTGACCTTATTATCTATGTAGTAGACGGTTCACGTGAAATTGATGATAATGATAAGGAAATAATAAGGTTAATTAATAATAAGCAGGCTATTATTCTTGTTAATAAGTCAGATATGGATACTGTAATTAATATAGAAGAATTAAAGAATATTTCAAACAGAGATATTATATTATTTTCAGCAAAAAATGGTGATGGAATGGAACTGCTTGAAAATGAAATAAGAGATATGTTTTATTCAGGAAAGGTTACATATAACGACCAGGTTTATATAACTAATGCCAGACATAAGGAAGCATTAGAAAATTCACTTGAAAGTTTAAAACAGGTAAGAAATTCTGTAGAAGCAGGTATGCCGGAAGATTTTTATTCAATAGATTTGATGGATTCATACTCAAATTTAGGATTGATTTTAGGTGAAAGTGTTGAGGATGATTTGGTAAATGAGATATTCTCAAAGTTTTGTATGGGTAAGTAAGATTGAGATAATGCTGATTAGGAGGCGACAATGGCTAATTTAGTAGAAAAATATGATGTGGTAATTGTTGGAGCAGGACATGCAGGATGTGAGGCA
>CAYWUE010000042.1:0-16418 GCA_964461415.1 uncultured Eubacterium sp. | reverse complement strand
TTTACACGAGTGTTTTTAATACTATTCTTTCTCATTCTATCTTGGCACCTCTACAATAGTATAGTCTTCTACAATTTCCAGTTCTTGAATATCGTTAAATTTATCAAATACCAGACCACATTCAAAGCCCGTTTTTACTTCTTTCACATCATCTTTGAAACGCTTCAGAGAAGCTAATTCACCTTCGTAAATCTGTTTTCCTTCTCTGCTGATACGAACCTTACAGCCTCTCTGGAAGATACCATCTAATACATAAGAACAAGCGATATTTCCTACTCCAGAAGCTTTGAAAATCTGACGAATTTCTGCATGACCGATCCCTTTTACTCCATAGATAGGTTCAAGCATACCTTTCATTGCTCTTTCAATATCATCAATTGCATTATAAATAACTGAGTAAAGTCTAAGGTCTACATTTTCTGTCTTAGCTGTATCTTCTGCCTGTGAATCCGGTTTTACATTAAATCCGATAATGATAGCATTAGATGCAGATGCTAAGATAACATCTGATTCGTTAATGGCACCAACACCGCCATGAATAACCTTAACTTCAACTTCATCATTTGAAAGTTTTACAAGACTCTGTTTTACAGCCTCTACCGACCCCTGAACATCTGCCTTAATGATAAGGTTAAGTTCTTTTAGTTCTCCTGCTTCAATCTGTGAATTAAGGTCATCAAGCGAGATTCTAAACTTATTAGTTTCCATGAGTTTTGCCTTGCTGTCTTCAACGAATGTATTTGCAAAATCTTTAGCTTCATTAGCTGTTTCTGTCGATACAAACACTTCACCGGCATTTGGAACACCACTCAAACCTAAAATTTCTACAGGTGTAGAAGGTCCTGCTTCTTTAATTCTGTTTCCTCTATCATCTGTCATTGCTCTTACTTTACCATGGTTAGCACCTGCTGCGATATTAGCACCAACCTTCAATGTACCCTTCTGTACAAGAACAGTTGCTACAGGTCCTTTGCCCTTATCAAGTTTTGCTTCGATAATAATACCTCTTGCCTGACGGTTCTTATTAGCTTTTAATTCCAATACATCAGCCTGTAAAAGAACCATTTCAAGAAGATCATCAATACCTTCTCTTGTATGAGCAGATACAGGAACCATTTCCACATCACCGCCCCAGTCAGAAGCAAGTAATCCATGTTCAGCCAATCCCTGCTTAACTCTGTCAATGTTTGCACTTGGCTTATCTACTTTATTTATTGCAACTATAATTTCTATATTTGCTGCCTTAGCATGGTTAATAGCTTCAACAGTCTGTGGCATAACACCATCATCTGCAGCTACAACAAGGATAGCAATATCTGTTGACTGTGCACCACGCATACGCATGGAAGTAAATGCTTCATGTCCTGGTGTGTCAAGGAAAGTAATAGTCTGATCGTTAATCCTTACAACTGACGCACCAATATGCTGCGTAATTCCGCCTGACTCACCCGATGTAACATTTGTCTCTCTGATTGCATCCAAAAGCGAAGTTTTACCATGATCTACGTGACCCATAACACAAACTACAGGAGGACGTTTATCCATTAAGTTTTCATCTTCTTCGTCTTCTTTTAGGAGTTCTTCGATGATATCAACCTTTTCTTCTTTTTCACACATTATCTCATAACCTAATGCTATTTCTTCTGCGCTGTCGAAATCGATTTCTGTATTAACAGTAACCATTTTCCCTTCAAGAAAAAGTTTTTTGATAATTGCAGAGGGCTGCATTTTCATCTTTTCAGCAAGCTGACCGATGGTAATAAATTCAGGTACTTCAATCACCTTGATTTCTTCCTTCTTTTCTTCTTTTTTCTTAGGTTTTTCTAATACCGGCTTAGAAAAATCTCTTCCTTTGCCATTTTTACCCTTCTTGCCATTTCCATCTTCATAATTCTTTTTATTTCTTTCCTGGCGATCCTGACGAATTTTATTTTCTCTAGACTTTCTATCCTTATTCTGAATTGGTTCCTCAACTGTCAAACCTCTTGAACTGTCATTTTTTCTAAAATCATTACGTCTTTCGTCATTTCTTCCTTGAGCATTATTTTTGTTATCTCTGAAATTACCATTGTTATTCTTGTCACGATAATTTCCGCCATTATTTCTATTGTCTCTGTTAAAGTCTCTGTTAAAGCCTCTGTTATCGTTTCTGTCATTTCTGTTATTTTGTCTGTCACCTCTTTGGCTATCATTTTTGCGGTCATTTCTCTGACCGTCATTTCTTCTGTCATTGTTTCTGTCTCTGAAGCCATTATTTCTGTTATCTCTGCTAAAATTTCTACCATCATTTCTTCTGTCATCGTTATTTCTTCTGTCATTTTTCTGGCCATCATTTCTACGGTCGTTTCTTGCCCCGTCATTTCTACGGTCGTTTCTACGCTCAAAATCTCTGCCCTGATTCTTATGTTCTGGTTTCTTTTCAGCAGTTTCTTCTTTCTTTACTTCAGTTTCCTTTTTCACTTCAGCTTTTTTCATTTCCTCAGCTTTTGGGTGATTATCTTCGGTCTTTACAACCGGTTCAGTTTTCACTTCTTCCTTAACTGCGGTTTCTTCTTTTATTGCAACTTTTTGAGTTGTTTCAACCCTTACATCTTCTATAGGCTTTTTAACATCTTCTTTTGTTTCAACCTTTACTTCCTCAACCTTTGTTTCTGTCTTTGCATCTGCTGACTTAGATTTCGAATGATGATGTTCTCCGTCTCTATGCTTTCTGCGTTTCTTCTCTCCTTCACCCTTAGAATGTCCTTCACCTGTTCTTATAACACCTTTACTTGTGATTAATACTCTAGGTTTTGACTTCTCTTTCTTTTCTTCTGTATTTTTTTCACTGTCACCTGAAGTTTCTTTTTCTGCAGATTTATTCGTCTTAAATTTGTTTTTTACAAATTCAATATTTTCATCTTCAATAGAACTTGCCGCTTTTACATCAAGCCCTTTTTCTGCCAATACCTTAACAACATCTGCACTTTTTATATCCAATTCCTTGGCTAATTCATGTACTCTCATCTTTGCCATTTAAACTACCTCCGCTTATTTATTCTCTGTTAACATGTTCATGATTGACTTACTAAATCCAAAATCTAAAACTGCTATGGATGCTCTTGAACCATTGCCGGTTGCCATTCCTAGTTCTTCCTTAGTTCCATAAACAAATATAGGGATTTTATAAAACTTGCACTTATTAGAGAAAAGCTTTTTTGTGTTATCTGAGCTTTCTACCGAGACAATAACTAACTTTGCTTTGTTTTCCTTTATTGCTTTTTCTACGGAAAATTCTCCCGCTACAGTTTTACCTGCTCTTGTTGCAAGTCCTATCATAGAAAATACCTTATTCATCTACTTCTCCTAATTCTTTTTCTAACTGTTGATAAACTTCTTCGCTGATTGATGATATTTTTAATGTTTTTACTAAACCATTATTTTTTATTGCTTTCTTCAAACATTCACTATCAGCACATATATAGGCACCACGTCCATTTTTCTTTCCTGTAAAGTCCACTGAGACGTTCCCTTCATTATCTCTGACTACACGAATCAAATCTTTTTTGTTTTTTGCCTGTCTACAGCCTGTGCATGTTCTTACAGGCGCCTTTTTTATCTGTCCCATAACACCATCTCCTACTTTGGATTTATTTGTCTGTTATTCTTCTGTCTCTTCAGTTGTAGCTTCGGATGTTTCTTCTGTTACTTCTTCGGATTCTTCCGTTTCACTATCATATTCGTCATCATAGTATTCATCATCATAATATTCATCATCATAATATTCATCATCATAATACTCTTCATCGGCAAATTCATACTGAATACCTTCTTCTTTAGCCTGACTTTCACTTTTAATATCAATCTTATATCCTGTAAGTTTTGCTGCAAGACGTGCATTCTGTCCCTCTTTACCTATTGCAAGTGAAAGTTGAAAATCAGGAACAACTACTAATGCTTCTTTATTATCAGGATCAGCAAGTACTGCTACAACCTTCGATGGGCTTAATGCATTCTCTATAAGAATTGCCGGATTTTCACTCCAGTTTACAATATCAATCTTTTCATCACGTAATTCTTCTACTACAGCATTTACTCTCGCTCCATTAACACCTACACATGCACCTACTGCATCTACTTCTTCGTTATTAGACCAAACAGCCATTTTTGTTCTTGAGCCTGCTTCTCTTGCAATACTCTTAATTTCTACTGTTCCGTCCTGTATCTCAGTCACTTCCTGTTCGAAAAGTCTCTTGACTAATCCTGGATGTGTTCTTGAAACTACAATCTTTGGACCTCTTCCACCATCTTTTACTTCTGTTATATAAAGCTTAATTCTTTCTGTTGGTCTGAAATGTTCGCCTTTTGCCTGTTCCTTTTCTACAAGAACTGTATCAACTTTTCCAAGATTTACACTTATATTTTTTCCGTTAATTCTCTGAACAATGCCTGTGATAATATCATCCTGTTTTTCATAATATTGTTCATAAAGACTCTTTCTTTCTTCTTCTCTAATTTTTTGAAGGATACCATTTTTGGCACTCTGTGTTGCAATACGTCCAAAATCTTTTGAATGAATTTCGATATTAACAATATCACCAACTTCATATGTTCCCTTAATGTCTCTTGCATCTTCAAGTGATATTTGTGTTACTGAATCTGTAACTTCTTCCATAACTTCCTTTTGAGAATAGATATGAAAATCTCCTGTTTCTCTGTCCATAGTTACAGTTACATTGTCAGCTTTGTTAAAGTTATTTTTGTATGCTACTACTAAGTTATTTTCAATAGCTTCAAATAATGACTCCTTGCTAATATCTTTTTCCTTTTCTAAGATATTCAATGCTTCAATTAATTCTTTGTTCATTTGTTTATATCCTCCTAAAATTAAAAATCAATTGTTGGTCTTACAAGTGATACATTCACTCTGTCTATTATTGTTTCACTACCATCTTCATTTTCTATGGTAATTGTTTCTTTATCATATGCCTTCAACAGTCCCGCATACTGCTTCTGTCTTTCTATTGCTCTATATAAATGTATTTCGATTTCATTTCCTATATTTCTATCAAAGTCTTTGTCTTTTTTCATCGGTCTTCCAAGCCCCGGTGAGCTAACTTCCAAAATATAAGCTTCATTAATAAAATCTTTCTCATCTAACTTATCACTTAATATTCTGCTTACTGATTCTAAGTCATTTATTGTGATTCCACCTGGTTTATCAACATATGCTCTCAGGTACCAGTTACTGCCTTCTTTAACATATTCTACGTCTACAAGCTCATACCCTTTTTCATCTATTATTGGTGTTATAAGGGCTTCTGTTTTCATTTCATATTCTTCTCTTCTTGACACCTTTTTCTCCTTTTTTATGATTTCACAAACAAAAGAGTGGGCCTTTGCGGTCCACTCCTTAATTCATCTAGTCAATATTTACTTTCTCAGTATACGGCTGTTTGTCTTTTCTGTCAAGTTATAATTTTTAAGCAGCCATGCTTTTATAGCAGCTCGTACGGGAATTGAACCCGTGATTCCGCCTTGAGAGGGCGGCGTCTTAACCACTTGACCAACGAGCCATATAAGCATTACTGTATTATTATATCAACAAAGAAAAAAATTGCAAGACTTTTATTTTGCATATTTTTATTCTCAATTTTTTATTCCATAAGACAATCTTTTCTACATTTTTAGAAATCTTGTCAGTATTTTTAAAAATCAAATATTGACAACTGGCTGTCTTCCGGCAGTCCTTCTAAAAGTCCTAAATCTGACATTGTTTCCACTACCGTTTTACTTAACTTGCTTTTTTCTCGCAATTCTGTTTTAGATACAAATGGTCCATTTTGATTTGCAACAGCTTCAACAAGACCGTCTGCCGCCTTATCTCCTAATCCTTCTATCGTATCAAGGGATGGCATTAGTTTTCCATCTATTATCTGGAATTCATGAGCCTTAGCCTTATATATATCTATAGGAATAAATTCGAATCCTCTGGCATACATTTCCTGTACAACTTTCATATCCGCAAGAGCATCTTCATCTTTTTTTGCTATTTCATGATTTGCTTTTTTGCGCTTTAAATCTGCCATATAATATTCTAATTTTTCTTTTCCTCGGCACATTGTTTCATAATTGAATGCTTTTGCTCTTATTGCAAAGTATGCTGCATAATAAGCCAATGGAATATATACTTTATACCATGCAACTCTTAGTGCCATCATAATATATGCTGCCGCATGCGCTTTAGGAAACATATATTTTATTTTCTGGCAGGATTTAATGTACCAATCCGGAACATTATGTTCTCTCATTACTTCTTCTTCATTTATTTCTTTGCCACTTTTCTTGTCCTTATAAATCTGAAGTCCTTTTCCTTTACGAACATGTTCCATTATCTGAAAACTTATCTGTGGTTCTATATCCTTGTGCATCAGATATACCATAATTTCATCTCGTGTACAGATTGCAGTAGAAATAGTACATTGCCCTTGTTCAATCAGCTCCTGTGCATTTCCAAGCCAAACTCCTGTACCATGAGATAACCCGGATATGTTAACAAGATCTGATATTTTTGTTGGCTTTGTATCAACTAACATCTGTATTACAAAATCTGTACCAAGCTCCGGCAATCCTAGCGAACCTGTAGGACAACCGTCGATATCATCTGAAGTTATTCCTAATGCTTCAGGACTTGTAAATAATGACATAACCTTTGGATCATTTAGTGGGACATCTACATTTACATTAGTATTTGTAAGATTTTCTAAACGTCTAATCATTGTAGGATCATCGTGTCCTAAAATATCAAGCTTAAGTAAATTTGCGTCAATTGCATGATATTCAAAATGAGTAGTTATAATGTCCGTTGTCATGTCATTTGCCGGTTTTTGAATAGGTGTAAATTCATATATTTCCTTATCTCTTGGAACAATTACTATACCACCCGGATGCTGTCCGGTACTTCGTCTGATTCCCTGACATCCTCTCGAAATTCTATCTATTTCTGCTGTACGCTTTATTTGACCATGTTCTTCATAATATTTCTTTACATATCCAAAAGCTGTTTTTTCCGCAAGTCCTGCTATTGTACCAGCTCTAAAGGTATGCCCTTTTCCGAACATTACTTCTGTATAAGCATGCGCATTTGACTGATATTCACCGGAAAAATTTAAATCAATATCCGGTTCCTTCGTTCCACCAAACCCTAAAAATGTTTCAAATGGTATCTCGAATCCATCTCTACGCAATTCGTGATTACAATGAGGACATTGTCTCGCAGGCAAGTCAAGTCCTACACCACCTTCTTCTCTTAATTGCCTTATTACATCTTGCAGCTCCTTTGCTTTTTCCATATCTGTGCCATCAGGAACAGTTACCTCATTTTCAAAGAATGAGCTTTTACACTCAGGACAATAATAATGTGGTGCTAGCGGATTAACTTCTGTAATACCTGACATTGTAGCTGCAAACGATGACCCTACAGAACCTCTTGAACCTACCAGATATCCGTCATCGTTTGATTTCCAAACCAGTCTTTGTGCCATTATGTACATTACCGCATAGCCATTACCGATAATAGAGTTTAGTTCTACCTCCAATCTATCCTCTACTATTTTTGGAAGTTTTTCTCCGTACATATCATGGGCTTTTTCAAAACATATATTTCTCAAGTTTTCTTCCGAATTATCAAGTACCGGAGCGCATTTATCCGGATGTATAGGCGATATATTTTCTATCATATCATTTATTCTTGCAGGATTTTTTATAACAATTTCTTCTGCTAAATCGCTGTCAAGATAACTGAATTCTTTTAGCATTTCATCTGTTGTACGAAGATATAATGGTGCTTGATTATCAGCATCCTTAAAGCCGTTTCCGCATTGAATAATTCTTCTATATATTTCATCCTCTGGATCAAGAAAATGAACGTCACAAGTTGCAACAGTCATTTTATTAAACTTCTTACCCAAGTCGATAATTTTTTTATTTATTTCCTGTAGTTCTTCTTTAGTATCAACAAGGAATTTCTTTCTGTTATCTATTTCAGGATCACCTGTTTTTAACATAAATTCATTGTTTCCTAATGGCTGGACTTCAAAATAATCATAAAACTCCGCAAGTCTTGCTATTTCCTGCTGACTTTTTCCGTGAAGAATAGCTTGATATAACTCACCTGCTTCACAGGCACTTCCTATCATCAATCCCTCGCTCAATTCCATATAATCACTTTTTAGAATTCTTGGTCTTTTGTTTGCAAAAGTATCTATATGTGACTTTGAAATTAGCTTATAAAGGTTTACTCTTCCAACAAGATTCTTAACTAATATGATAGCGTGATGTGCAGGAAGCTTATCTATTAGGTTCTTAGACTGTTTTCCCTGCTCATTTAATTCATCCAGATTATTTATGCCTTTTCCTTCTAGCATTTTGCATAATTTAAGGAAAATATGTGCAGTACATTCCGCATCATCGACAGCCCTGTGATGGTTATCTAAAACTATTCCAAGAGCCTTTGCCACACTGTCTAACTTGTATCTTCCAAGACCTATAATCAAGTATCTTGACATAGCAACAGTATCTATTACAGTAAAATCACATTCTAAATCCTGTTTTTTACAGTTAGCTTCTATGAAACTCATATCAAAATCTGCATTGTGGGCTACCATTACCGAATCTTTACAAAACTCCATGAATTTTGGAAGCACTTCTTCAATCTTTGGAGCCTCTATAACCATATCATCATTTATGCTTGTCAGTTTTTCAATTCTAAAGGGAATTGGTATTTCAGGATTTACAAAAGTACTGAATCTGTCAATTATTTTTCCATTTTCAACTTTTACAGCACCAATTTCAATTATTTTATCGCTTTTTGCACTAAATCCAGTAGTTTCTAAATCAAAAACTACATATC
This sequence comes from uncultured Eubacterium sp., assembly GCA_964461415.1. GTDB lineage: Bacteria > Bacillota > Clostridia > Lachnospirales > Lachnospiraceae > Eubacterium_G. Next base: position 7,528 of record CAYWUE010000042.1, on the reverse strand, counting down.
TGTCATCAAGACTTTGTCCATGAGGATTTACAATCATATCTTTTAAGTCATCAACAAGATATGCTTCAACACCATAAATAACCTTAAAATCACATACTTTTCCAGCTTTTTCACATTCCGCTTCTATTGCTTCATACTCATGCCATGCATCAGGAAATGCTTGAACTCCGCCATGATCTGTAATTGCTATTGCCTTATGGCCCCATTCATATGCACGACGAACAATTTTTCCACATTCACTTACACCGTCCATATCACTCATTTTTGTGTGACAGTGAAGTTCAATTCTTTTATCAACAGCAGTATCTTTTCTTTTTTCTGTAGCGAAAGGCGGTATCGATTTCATACCATCTACTCTTGTAATTTCTACCTGCTTGTCCCATGTATCATAGAGCGCAACTCCTCTTATCCTCACAAAGGAACCTTTTTTGACGTTTTTCTTAAAGTCCTTTAATACATTTCCGTCAGCCATAAACATTTTTACAGTAATACTATCTGTAAAATCTGTAATCTCAAGAGTCACAATAAACTTTCCTGTTTTTGTTTCCCTTTCATCCATCGTCATAATCTGACCTTTTACAGTACATTCTCCTGTACCTTCAAAAACATCACAAAGATTTGTATCAGATTCAAATTTAAAGTCTCTACCATAAACCACCACAGGATTGTCCGAACGGCTTGCCTTTCTAATTACAATCTGTTTTGGCTTTTCTTCCTTCTTTTCTTCTTCCTTTGGCTTTGTTCTGTCTTCTCTGCTAAGCAATACTTCCACTTCATTTTGAAGTCTTCTTGCATTTTGCTTTGCAAATCTGTTAGCTTCAACTCTTTTCTTAGAAATAATCACCTCAATAGGCATTTCAAATCTGTCAGAAAAGATTTTTTCAATAGTATCCTTTAGAATTTTCATTCTCGCCTCAGAAATAATATTTGCTTCTAAATCTATATTTAATTTATTCCCTTCAAAACGTATAGGAGCTTTTTTGAACATAGTAGAAACAATAGGACTTTTCTTTCCAAGTTCTAAAATTATGCTTTCCTTATAAGCTTCTAGTAGATTTTCAACCGTATACTGTTGTGATAAATGATATTTTTCAATTATTTCTATTTCTATTCGTTTTCCCGCACGTAAATTTCTGCTTATTTCATCTCTTATGGAGAAAATAGCAGACTTTTCAATCAGTCTGCTGCTTTCAATATAAATTCTTAACTTGTCATGAGACAGGTTCGAAGAAATACGTGTAATATCTACATCCTCAAACATAGCCTCTAAATTTTCGCTTAATTTTAATGTTGGAAAAACATCAAAAAACTTTTTTCTTTCCAATTTATTTACTCCAATTTTTCAATTCATCTTCTAATGTTTCTAACAGAAGATTTTCAGGTACTTTTTTTATTATTTCGCCTTTTTTTATAAGAAGTCCCTCGCCTTTTCCTCCGGCAATACCAATATCTGCCTCTCTTGCTTCTCCCGGACCATTTACAACACAACCCATAACTGCAACCTTTATGTTAAGATGGTCATATTTAGTTACCATTTTTTCTACTTGTTCTGCAAGACTTATTAAATCTATCTGTGTTCTTCCACATGTAGGGCATGAAACTACTGAAATTCCACCTTTTCTTAATCCTAATGTCTTTAAAATTAATTTTGCACTTCTAATTTCTTCCACAGGATTACCTGTAAGAGATACTCGTATTGTATCACCAATTCCCTGATTCAAAATCAGTCCCAGTCCTATGGAAGACTTGATATTTCCAGAAGTAACCGTTCCTGATTCAGTGATTCCCACATGAAGCGGATGATTAGTTTTTTCGGCTATAAGCTCATGCGCCTTAACACACATTAAAACATCGGATGATTTTATACTTATAACAAGATTGTCGTAGCCTAATTCCTCGATTATTCTAACCTTGTCCAAAGCACTTTCTACAATACCCTCAGCAGTTACTTTTCCATATTTTTCTAAGATGTTTTTTTCAAGCGAACCACTATTTACACCTACACGTATTGGGATATCTCTTTCTTTAGCAACATCAACTACTGCTTTAACCTTGTCTACCGAGCCAATATTTCCAGGATTAATTCTTATTTTGTCAGCACCATTTTCCATTGCCGCGATGGCAAGTCTATAATCAAAATGAATATCTGCAACAAGAGGAATATTTATCTGTTTTTTTATTTCTTTAAGTGCATGTGCCGCTTCCATTGACGGTACAGCACATCTTATTATATCACACCCGGCAGCTTCTAACTGATGAATCTGCTTTACACATGCTTCAACATCCTCTGTTTTCGTATTTGTCATGGATTGTATGAGAATAGGATTTCCACCACCTATAACTTTATTTCCAATTTTTATCACTTTTGTATTATCTCTATACATATATCTGCCTCCAGCATTTCATTCCTTCTATTAAGTTTTAATTTCAGCTGTTAAATTTCATTCGTGCTATTAAGCTTCAATTTCAGATATTAAAATAATATCTTTCTTATGTCATTGAAAACTAAAAATATCATCAGTGCCATTAACAAAACAAATCCAATAAAATGTATCATACCTTCTTTGTCCTTAGGTATAGGCTTTCTTGTGATTAATTCAATTATATAAAGGAATAATCTTCCACCATCTAATGCAGGTATAGGCAATAAATTCATTACACCTAAGTTAGCACTAAGCATTATTGCAAGGTTTATCATAGTAAATAATGTTACTAGCAATCCTTCTGTTTTTGTTTGATTATATGTGTCTCCGATGACGCTTACAATGCCAACCGGTCCTGACACTTCGTTAGCTGAAACTTTACCTGTCACAAGCATTTTCAAGCTTTTTAAAACGGTATTTATTTCGTAACGAACTTCTACAAGACTGTATTTAAGTACTCCTCCTACAGACTGTTTTTCTCTGCCTAGATTATATATAAAACCACTGTCATAAAGTTTTGTCATCTGTGGCACAACAACAACTTTTTTTTCTTTGTTATTACGTTTTACTGTAATATTAATTTTCTCTTTTCCAAAAGGATGCTCAGAAATATATTTTTCTAATTCATTGCCTGACAAAATCCTTGTACCATTGATTTCAACAATTTCATCACCGGCTATTACGCCTGCATTATCCATTGCCGAACCTTCAGGCACATTAGTTATTTCCGCCTTAGAATCTGTCTGATAATATGAAATTCCAACAATGTATCTTTCTTCACTATCCGGAGTATATTTTATAGTCTGTTTTTTTCCGTCTCTTACAAAAGTAAGTTCAATTCCCTCCTCAGATACTGGATTAACATAATCCTCTAAATATATCTCACGTCCTACCGAAACTGTAGCTCCATTATATTTCGTAATTTTGTCGCCTTCTCTTAATCCTGCTTCGTATGCATTACTATTCTCTGTAACATTTGTCACATAAGAAATATCTGCACCATTATATCCAATAACAATCAATGCCAATATGAATGCCAATACAAAATTAAAAAACGGTCCGGCAAAAACAATTGCCATTCTAGCCCACAACGGCTTAGAATTAAAAGAACCTTCTTCCTCATTGTCCTCATCTTCTCCTAACATGGCACAAGAACCTCCTAAAAGCAAAATTTTCACCGAATATCTGGTTCCACTTTTAGCAACCTTGCTAAAAATTCTAGGTCCCATACCAATAGAAAATTCATTAACTACTACACCACATTTTTTTGCAACTATAAAATGTCCAAATTCATGTATTAAAACTAGTAATCCAAAAATAATAAGAGCTATAATAATACTGATTAATGTCTGCATCCTACCACCTACTTTCGATTAATTCATAAGCCCACTGTTCTATGTCTAAAATCTGTTCAACTGTAGGATTTGATATAGATTTATGCATATTCATACAATGTTCAATTATGTCCGTTATTTCTAAATATTTTATTTCTCTATTTAAGAACTTTTCAACTGCTTTTTCATTTGCCGCATTAAATACTGTTGGCATTGAACCTCCGATTTTTCCTGCTTCATAAGCAAGTTTAAGTCCTTTGAAATTTTCCATATTTGGCTTTTCAAAATTAATTTGAGCAATTTTCCCAAAATCAACTCTGTCACCTGCTAAATATCTTCTTTCAGGATAATAAAGTGCATACTGTATAGGAAGTCTCATATCCGGCGTTCCAAGTTGCGCCATAATAGCTCCATCTTTAAACTGAACCATAGAATGTATAAGACTTTGTGGCTGAACTACTACCTGAACATCTTCAAGTTCCACACCAAATAACCACTTTGCCTCTATTACCTCAAGCCCTTTATTTACCATTGTAGATGAATCAATTGTGATTTTTCTCCCCATAGCCCAATTAGGATGCTTTAGTGCATCTTCGACTTTAACGTCCTTCATCTGCTCCCTTGTTCTGCCTCTAAAAGGACCACCTGAAGCTGTCAAGAGAATCTTGTCTATTTCTCTACTGTTTTCTCCATTTAAGCACTGAAAAATCGCACTGTGTTCACTATCAACAGGCAAAATTTTAACACCATACTCTTTTGCCTTTTTCATCACAAGATGTCCTGCTGTAACTAATGTTTCTTTATTTGCCAAAGCTATATCCTTACCTGCTTTTATAGCTTCTAATGTAGGTCTTATGCCTATCATTCCAACAAAGGCTGTAACTACAATATCCGCTTTTTTATAGGTTGCAGCTTCTATAAGACCATCCATTTTCGATACAACTTTAACATTTAAATCCTTCACTGACTGTTTTAATTTTGACGCTGCATCTTCATTATATACGCATACAATTTCAGGTTTAAATTCTCTAATCTGTTCTTCTAATTTTGTAACATTAGAACCTGCTGCAATTGCAACTACGTTTATATCATCATTTGCTCTAACAATATCTAATGTCTGTGTACCTATTGATCCTGTCGAACCCAATATGGAAATATTTTTCATATTCTCACCTTAATCCTTCATTAAAAAATCTGTAAAAGAATCCAAATAACAGGTGCAACAAAAATTACACTGTCAAAACGATCCATAATTCCACCATGTCCCGGTATTAGTTTTCCGTAATCTTTTATATCATGATTTCTTTTTATAGCTGATGCTGACAAATCTCCAATCATAGAAATTATTGCACCGATAGCACAAATTATTGCAAATGCAATTACAGGATTATAACTCATCTGTATCTTGTTACCAAAAATCGCCGCATAAACAGCACCTAGTATTGCAGCTCCAACAATTCCGCCAACTGCACCTTCAACAGATTTCTTTGGACTTAAAACAGGTGCCATCTTGTGCTTTCCAAAAGCAACACCAGTCAAATATGCACAAGTATCACTGCCCCATGAGCATAAAAAGATTAACCATACTGTATATGCTCCATTGTTACCTTCTCTCACATTATAAAGATATGACAGCATTACCCCTGCATATAACATGCACATTATTGTATTTGAAATCTGTTCTGTCTTATATTCAGGGAACATAAGTACATATTGAACTAGAAGTGCCATCAAAAATACAGTCATTAATACAGGTATATTATCTGCCTTATTAAAAAATAATAACAAATAATAAGTTATCACTGCCACGTATCCTGTAAATCCTAATGTGTTTTTTTCGATTCCAAGTACTTTGTACAATTCATAAACACCTATTAAAGAAATAATAAGGTTTGCACAAAAAAGTATATTACCTCCAGGAATTATTGTAGTTAACATAAGTGCAACTAACACAATTCCACTTATAAATCTTGTATAAAAGGATTTATTTGCAAATTTGTTTAAAATCATTATTTTATCTCCCAATCTTTAATGTATTTTTAAGTTTTATCATAAAATTACTTATCTTCTTTTATCCCTCCAAAACGTCTGTCTCTCTGGTTATATTTTACTATAGCCTTCTTCAATTCTTCTTTATTAAAATCCGGCCATAAAACATCCGTAAAATAAAATTCAGTATAAGCTAACTGCCATAAAAGATAGTTAGACAGTCTTATTTCACCACTTGTTCTAATCAGTAAATCCGGGTCAGGAATTCCTGCTGTGTCAAGGTAAGAATTTATTGTATTCTCTTCTATGTCTTCAGGTTTTAATTTTCTCTCTGCTACGTGCTGTGCCATTTTTTTTGCAGCTCTGGTTATTTCATCACGACTTCCATAATTCAGTGCAATCACAAAAGTTATTCCCGTATTATTTTTTGAACATTCTTCTAATTCATTTATTTTTTCAATAATATCTTCATCAAGTCCATCTTTTTTTCCAATAACCCTGACAATCATATTATTTTTATTAGCCCTCTCAATGCAGTCCGAAAGATAATTTCTAAGCAGTTTCATAAGTGCTTTTACTTCATCCTCTGGTCTATTCCAATTCTCAGTTGAAAAAGCATACATCGTAATATATTTAATTCCCATATCATGAGCATCTTCGATAATCTTCTCAACAGTTTTTGCTCCAGCTGCGTGTCCTGCATTTCTTGGAAGAAATCTTTTTTTAGCCCATCTGCCATTTCCATCTAAAATAATAGCTACATGTTCCGGTATGTTTAAACCTGTTATATCAATATTTTTTGCCATGTACTTAATCTCCTTTAACCGAAAATAGAGGAAACACAGGTTCTCTCTTATTTTCTAAAATTTGATATTAATTATACTGTCATAATTTCTGCTGATTTTTCAGTAGCAGCGTCATCTATCTTTTTAACATATGCATCTGTTTTCTTTTGAACATCATCCTGATATCCCTTTATTTCATCTTCAGATATTCCATCTTCTTTTCCTTTTTTCTTAATAGCATCAATCGCATCTCTTCTGATATTTCTTACTGCAACCTTTGCATTTTCACATTTTTTCTTAACATCTTTTACAAGTTCTTTTCTTCTGTCTTCTGTAAGTTCTGGAAAAACAAGACGAATAACTTTACCATCATTAGTAGGATTGATTCCAATATCTGAAATATTGATTGCATGTTCAATATCTTTAAGTATTGAAGCATCCCAAGGCTGTATGCAAATCATTCTTGCTTCTGGCACTGAAATATTACCAACCTGCTGAAGTGGTGTTGGTGTTCCATAATAGTCTATTTTAATCTTATCAAGAATATGTGGATTAGCTCTTCCGGCTCTGATTGAGCTATATTCTTCATTTAAATTTCCTAATGATTTTTCCATTTTTTCTTCATATGTCATCAATAATTCTTCCATTTTAATTTTATCTCCTTTTTTATCTTTTTTATATTTTAAACTGTAATTTTTGTTCCTATTTTTTCTCCTGAAACTGCCTTATTTATACTACCTTCTTCGTTAAGTCCAAATAAAAGCATTGGCATTTTGTTTTCCATTGCAAGTACACTTGCAGCTAAATCTATTACTCCTAATCTGTCATCTACAATCTTGCTTATTGGAAGTTCATCATATTTCTTAGCTTCCGGATTCTTTGCTGGATCACTGTCATATACTCCGTCTATTGCTTTTGCTCCCAAAATACAATCTGCTTCTATCTCAATTGCTCTAAGCACCATTGTCATATCCGTCGAGAAATATGGATGTCCTGT